>CBCTZG010000022.1:0-38228 GCA_965151315.1 uncultured Clostridia bacterium | reverse complement strand
TTATCTTCCCCCAGTAGAACTGGGGGTTTATTCCCACGCCTAAAGGCACCAATAAAAATCCCGCTCAAAACCAAATGTTTGAGCGGGATTTGCTGGTGTATGCGACAGGATTTGAACCCGCGACCCCAAGAATCGGAATCTTGTACTCTATCCAGCTGAGCTACGCATACATTCACAACATTATCTATTATACCGCAAAACTTTCCAAGAATCAAGTCTTTTTTTAAAAATTTTAAAATATTTCTATGAATTCTTTGCTGGAAGCCGTAAGATTGATCACTTTTTCATCCTGCACCGCGATTACATCTTCGATCCGGACACCGCCAAAATCCTCGATATAAATCCCAGGTTCTACGGTGATCACATGGCCGTTGGTAACATGCTCCTGGCTTTTGGGCGAAAAATTGGGCGATTCATGGATTTCAATCCCCACGCTATGGCCCAAGCTATGGCCAAAATACGCACCATAGCCAGCCTTTTGAATGACCTCCCGGGCCAGCCTGTCAATTTCGCTGCACGGGATGCCGCAGGCGATTCCAGCCAGGGCCGTTTCTTGGGCCCGTAGCACCACGTCATAGATTTCCTTTTGCCGAGCGCTGGCCTTTCCCATCACCACCGTCCGGGTCATGTCGGAACAATAGCCGTCTAAAACACAGCCAAAATCCATGGTCACGAAATCCCCCGCTTCAATCACCTTATCGCTTGCCGTGCCATGGGGCATCGCCGAACGCAGGCCGGAAGCCACGATCGTATCAAAGGAAAGCCGCCGGGCGCCGTTTTTTTTCATAAAGTATTCCAACTCCAGCGCCACTTCCCACTCTGTCAGCCCTGGCCGCAGATATTCTAAAATGTGGGAAAAGGCGGCGTCGCCCATTTGTTCCGCCGCCTGGATTTTTTGAATCTCATGTTTGTCCTTGACCGCCCGGGGGCCGGAAATCACCGCCTGCATGGGCTGTACGGCAATGCCCAGTTCATTCAGCCGATCCAGTTCCGCGCAGGTCAGATTTTCTTCTTCGTATCCCAAGCGTTCAAGCTTCATTTCTGCCAGCAGTTTTCCCAGGCCCTTCCGGACATCCAAAATAGTGAAATCCGGCGCCTGTGTCTTGGCCTGGATCAAATACCGGGAATCCGTGATCAAAAAATTCTGATCCTCAGTAATTACCAGCTTTGCGTCCTCTGAAGCAAAGCCGCTGTAATAAAATATGTTGGCATAACTGGAAATATACACCCCTGTTCCTGCCGGAAGCCCTGCCCGCAGTTTACTGATCCGATCCATTCAAAAGCGCCTCCAATGCGTAAATATAGCCGTTTATGCCCAATCCGCAGATCTGCCCCACGCAGACCGGCGCCGTCACTGAATGATGCCGGAATTCTTCCCGCTGATGGACATTGGAAATATGTACCTCCACCACCGGCACCTTCACGGCCGCGATGGCATCCCGAATCGCATAGGAATAGTGCGTAAATGCTCCGGGATTAAGGACGATCCCGGCATACCGCCCCATAGCCGCATGGATCGCGTTGATTAGCTCCCCCTCAATATTGCTCTGAAAAAAATCCACTTCTACGCCCAGCTTTTCTGCCCGGTCAGCGATTTTCCGACAAACAGCGTCGAGCGTTTCCCGGCCGTAAACGCCCGGCTCCCGGATCCCCAGCATATTTAAATTGGGGCCGTTCATAATCAAATATTTTTTCATTTTTTCTCTGCCTTTCTTTTTTATTCTGCCAACAGCTTATCAATCTCCAGCATCAGCTCATCTACAATGTGTTTCTCCGGCACCTTGCGGAGAATCTTCCCATGCCGGAAAATCAACCCCACTCCGCTGCCGCCGGCAATTCCGATATCCGCCTCCCGAGCCTCTCCTGGACCGTTGACCGCACAGCCCATTACCGCCACTTTAATGGGCTTTTCAATATGGGCGATCCGCCGCCCCACTTCTTCCGCAATGGGGATCAGGTCGATCTGTGTCCGGCCGCAGGTTGGACAAGATACAAGCTCCGCCCCTTGCTTCTGCATACCCAAGATTTTTAAAATTTCTCTGGCGCCGTAAATTTCCTCTACGGGATCCGCAGTCAGAGAAACCCGGATCGTATCGCCGATCCCCTCTGCAAGCAGGCTGCCGATTCCAACAGCGGATTTTAACAGTCCCCGTTCCCGTGTACCGGCCTCTGTAACCCCTACATGCAGGGGGATATCCGAAATCTGGCTAAATTTCCGGTAAGCCGCCAGCATTGTGGGCACATCCGAAACTTTGATGGATACCACAATATCCGAGAAATTCAGCTCGTCCAAAATCTCCACATGGCGAAGGGCGCTCTCCACCAAAGCATCCGCTGTGGGCTTCTGATACTTTTCCAAAAGATCCCGCTCCAGGGAACCGCCGTTTACACCGATACGGATCGGGATCCCCTTTGCCTTTGCCATATCGGCCACCTGACGGACCCGGTTTTTATCTCCGATATTGCCGGGATTGATCCGGATCTTATCCGCGCCGTTTTCCATACAGGTCAGGGCCAGCCGGTAATCAAAATGAATATCACAGACCAATGGGATAGAGATCCTTGGCTTAATCCGTGCCACGGCTTCCGCTGCTGCCGAATCCGGCACAGCCACCCGGACAATCTGGCAGCCGGCGGCGGCCAGCCGCTGGATCTGCGCCACCGTTGCCTCTACATCCCGGGTATCCGTATTGGTCATGGACTGGATGGATACCGGCGCACCGCCGCCAATTTTTATGTTTCCTACATATACTCCTCTTTTTGTCATCGTTACCGCCCCAATAATTTCATAATATCGTTAAAGGAAATCAGCACCGCAAAGGCAAGCAGCAGTAAAAGGCCAATAGCATGCACCATCCCCTCCTTTTCCGCCGGTACTGGTTTTCCGCGAATGAGCTCGATCAGCATAAAGAACAGGCGTCCGCCGTCTAATGCCGGCAGGGGTAAAAGATTGAATATGCCTAAGTTGATGGTTAAAAGCGCCATAATATTTAAAACCTGCAGTACATTGTTGGTGTCCGACTTGACAGCCGTATCCACAACGCTGACAATCCCCACTGGTCCAGACAAGTCGTCTACGCTTCCCTGTCCCCGGATCAGATCCCACAAGGCGTTATATACCAGCCGCACCACAAAGCCTGTATTATGATATGCTTCCGGGATAATGTTCCACAGCGTCACATCTTCCATAACAGGCGTATAACCAATTTTCAGAGACGAGCCTGTATATTCCTTGCCGATCCTATCCGCTACCAGCGCCTTGTCCTCCGGCCCGTAGGCAAGAAAACTTTCCTGGGTCTCCCCGTTCATGGTGGTAAAGATCCGCACTCCGTCTTCCTGGTACTGGTACCGCTCCTCCATGACCCGTGGCTTGATAGTTACGGTTTTCTTTTCATTGTCGTTTTTTAGAGTCAGGGTAATATCCTGATCCGCTGAAAAGTCCTGGGAATACAGTGCGATGTCGTTATACAGATGAATTTTTTTACCGTTGATAGCAACAATTTCATCCCCCACCTGGGCCGCCGTGCCGTACAAAGCGCTGCGGGTATCAATCTGGGCGATTTCCCGGGTGTAGATTCCATCCTGGCCGACAATCATGATGATAAAGATGATAAATCCCAAAATTAAATTGATCACCGCCCCGGCCACGATCACCAAAAACCGCTTCCACAGCTTTTGGTTGCAGAATGCCCTGGCGTCATCCGTTTCCTCATCCTCACCCTCCAGCTTGCAGTAGCCGCCAATAGGCAGGATCCGGACGGAATACAGGGTTTCCTTCCCCTGCCGCTTAAAAATCGCCGGGCCCATCCCTACCGCAAATTCCAGCACCTTGACTCCCACAGCCTTCGACATGATAAAATGACCAAATTCATGGAAGGATATGAGTACCAGAAAAATAACAATCGTTACAATGGCTGTTACCAAATTGAATCAACTCCTAATAGAAAAGGCAGGCTGGCACCCGCCCCTGCCTAATAATTTTCACGCACAAACGCCCGGACTTGCCGGTCTGTTTCCAAAATCTCCGCCACAGATGGATTTTCTCCATTTGGGATCTTTTCCATGGCCTCTCCAATAATCTCCGCGATTTGCAGATAAGAAATCTTTTCCTGCAAAAATAGCTCTACTGCCGCTTCATCACTGGCATTGAAAATACACGGCAGAAGCCCGCCCGTTTTTCCGGCTTGGTAAGCCAGGGCCAGCGCCGGGAAGGTTTCAAAATCCGGCTTTTCAAAGGTGAGGGCAGGATATTTTGCAAAGTCCAGTTGGTTCCCCCGCATAGGCAGCCTGGCCGGATAGGTGATAGCATACTGGATGGGCAGCCGCATATCCGGCGCGCCCAGCTGTGCGATCACGCTGTGGTCCGCGTACTCTACCATGGAATGCACCACGCTCTGCCGATGCACCAGCACTTCAATCTGGTCAATATCCACCCCAAACAGCCACTTCGCCTCAATGACCTCCAGCCCTTTATTCGCCATGGTGGCAGAATCAATGGTCACCTTCGCGCCCATATTCCAGTTGGGATGCTTTAATGCCTCCGCCGGCGTCACAGCCTTGAGATCCGCTTTGCTTTTCCCAAAAAACGGTCCCCCGGAAGCGGTCAGCAAGATTTTCGTGACAGCGTTTCCTCCGCTGCCCTGTAAGGCCTGAAAGATCGCGGAATGCTCGCTGTCTACCGGCAGCAGGCGCACACCATGCTCCCGGCAAAGCCGGGTAACGATATGCCCCCCGGTAACCAGCGTCTCTTTGTTTGCCAACGCGATGTTTTTCCCAGCCTGGATTGCGGCGATGGTAGGCTGCAATCCTGCAATCCCGACAACGGCCGTTACAACCGTTTCCGCCCCGTCTATACAAGCCACCTCCGCTACGCCGGCTTCACCGGATACCACCCGGACGTCTGTGTCGGCCAAAGCAGATTTTAAAAGCCTCGCCTGTTCCAGATCTACACAACAGACGATTTTCGGCTTGAATTCCCGCGCCTGGGCCTCCAACAGCTGGATGTTCCCATAAGCAGAAAGCCCCAGCACCCGGATCCCCGGATACGCTCTGGCGATCTCCAGCGTTTGGGTACCAATAGAGCCAGTAGACCCAATTATTGTTATCTTATGTGCAAATTCCATTTTTATAACCAAACCTTTAGAAAATCTTTGTATAGAGCAGGATATAATAAATCAGCGGCGCGATAAATACTACGCTGTCAAACCGGTCCATCAATCCGCCATGTCCCGGCAGTATGTATCCAAAATCTTTAACACCGCAGTCCCGTTTCACAGCCGAAGCCGTCAAATCGCCCAGCTGGGCAAATCCGGACGCCACCGCTCCTAAAACGGCGATCCAAACATATTCCGCCGGATCAACAGAATAGCCAAAGCCATTTTCCAGCACCACTATGTATAGCAAGCAGAAAACCACACAGGCCAGCATACCGCCGACAGCACCCTCTACGGTCTTTTTGGGGCTGAGATGGGGCGCCAGCTTATGCCTGCCTAAGAAATAGCCCGCGAAATACGCCCCCGAATCCGTGACCCACGCACAGATAAAAATCAGCAGCGGACCGGCTACACCGGTTTCCCGATGCAGCAGGGAAATCACTGTCATGAACATGGTAATAAACAAGGTGGAAAAACCGGATATATAAATATCTTTGAAGTGTACTCTGCCAAACAAAACCACCACTAAGATCAAATGCAGTACGATCAACACCGCGATTCCCATTTGCGGCGTCTGCAGCAACATCCCCAGTGCTACCGCAATGCTTGACAGCAGGCTGACGGCAAGCACCGCCTTATGGCTCGACAGGGCCTTTTGAAATTCAGTCAGCATGACCAGGGTCACAAACAGCACAGCGCCGGAAAAGACTGCCGTCCCCGCAAACAGTACCCCGAAAAAAATTAAAAGCCCCACCGCTGATGTTAAAATCCGTTTCGCCACAGAATCACACTCCCCCAAACCGCCTGCCCCGGTTCTGGAAATCCAGAATCGCTTGATACAGGTCGTTTTTATTAAAATCTGGCCACAGCTTTTTGGTAAACCAAAGCTCCGCGTAAGCAATCTGCCAAAGCATAAAATTGCTGATCCGCTCCTCGCCGCTGGTACGGATAATCAGATCCGGGTCAGGCTGTCCTCCGGTATATAAATGTCCGGAAATCATTTCCATATTGATTTCCTCCGGCCGGATCCGCCCTGCCTGGACATCCGCCGCGATTTGCCGGGCAGCCGTGGTCAGTTCCTCCCGAGCGCCATAGTTTAACGCGATATTCATAATGATCCCAGTGTTCTTTTTCGTAAATTCCTCTGTTTTTACGATCTGCTCCTGAATCTCCTGGGTAAGCTCCTTCCGAGAGCCAATGGCCCGGATTACCACATTTTCGCCTGCCAGGGAATTTTCCGCGTCCCGCAGATATCCCAGCAGGAGATCCATCAAAAAATCCACTTCTTCCTTGGGCCGCTTCCAGTTTTCCGTGGAGAAAGCATAGACCGTAATATACCGAATACCCATTTTGTTGCATTCGGTCACGATTTTTTTTAGCGTATCCGCACCGGCAGAATGCCCTGCGCTCCGAGGCAAACCTCGCTTTTTCGCCCAGCGGCCGTTGCCGTCCATAATAATGCCAATATGCGCTGGCAGACGGCTATAATCAATTTCCGCCGCTTTTTTGTTTTTCCAAAACATAGACTTTCCTCGATCCCATCATTTTAAAAGCGGACGGGCACAAAATACCTGTCCGCTTCTATCGCGTACAACGGCTCAGACTTCCATAATTTCCTTTTCTTTGGCCGCGGTGATCTCCTCCACCTCTTTGATGAATTTATCTGTCAGGTTTTGGATATCCTTTTCAATTTCTTTTAAATCATCCTCAGTGATCTCAGAATTTTTTTTCATTTTTTTGTAGTCTTCCATTGCGTCCCGACGTACGCCGCGGACCTGTACCTTAGCCTCCTCAGAGTACTTCTTGACGGTTTTTACCAGTTCCTTACGCCGCTCCTCGGTCAGGGGCGGGAAGTTCAGCCGGATCACTTTACCATCATTTTGCGGTGCAATTCCTATGTCGGATTTTAAAATCGCTTTTTCTATTTCTTTCAGCACAGAAACGTCCCAGGGCTGGATCACCAGCATCCTCGGCTCCGGGGAGGAAATACTGCCCACCTGGGCAATGGGAGTCATAGCGCCGTAATAATCAATAGCCACCTTGTCTAAAACCGCAGCCGAGGCACGGCCTGCCCGAATGGTTTTCAATTCGGAGGCAAACCCCTCCACGCGCTTATTCATCTTTTCTTCTACTTCAGGATATTTACCCATATTCAAACCGTCCTTTCTCCGCAATTTATTGATTACCGCCGGCCATCTCTGGATACCAGCGTCCCGATCTTTTCTCCACTGACCGCCCGGACGATATTTTTCGGATCATCCAGGCCAAACACTAAAATTGGCATGTTATTGTCCCTGCACATAGATGCCGCTGTAGAATCCATAACCCCCAGCTCTTTGCCCAGAATATCCGTAAACGACAATGCGTCATATTTCTTTGCATCTGGATTGACATGGGGATCCGAATCGTATACCGCATCTACCTTTTTCGCCAGCAGGATGATTTCCGCTTCCATTTCCACCGCCCGCAGGGCCGCCGTGGTATCCGTAGACATAAACGGGTTGCCGGTGCCGCAGCCAAAGATTACCACTCTGCCCTTTTGCAGATGGCGAATCGCCTTGCCGCGGATATAAGGCTCCGCAATGGCCCGCATTTCAATAGCCGTCTGTACCCGGGTTTCAACGCCGCAGTTTTCCAGGGCTGAGCAAAGCGCTAAGGCGTTAATCGTCGTAGCCAGCATCCCCATATGGTCTGCCCGGGTCCGGTCCATATTCTGCCCGCTGCGGCCCCGCCAAAAATTCCCGCCGCCTACAACAATGGACATCTCCACGCCCATCTCAACAACCTCTTTAATATTCTGGGAAATCTCGGCAAGGGTTTTTTCATCCAGGCCAAACTTGCCTGCTCCAGCCAGGGCCTCACCGCTGACCTTCAGCAAAACTTTTTTGTATTTTGCTTCCATAGCGTCCTCCAACTCATTTTCATCTTCATGCTTACAGAAAAGGGAACACATTTTCAAATTATTCATGTGTTCCCTTTTATTCTTATTATAACATTACTTTTCCAAATTTGCAATACTTAATCCGGAAAGTTCAAAAAAATCACATTATACCGGATCATATTTGATTCCAATGCATATATCCGTGCCCCGCCGGGACAGGACCAGCTTGATTGCCGTATCCTGGTTTTCCCATTCTGTGCGCCAGATCAGGTTCCCGTCTAAGACAGCCTGGGCGTAAAGCTCAGGCTGATCCTCCAAATTCTCAGAGGACCAGTCTTTAGACGAATGCATCGGTTCCCCATAACGCTGCGTAAACCGCTATATCAAATCCGCATAGTTACGGATATATTCATTCTTATCCTCGTATCCGGGCTGGATAAAGAACATAGCACCGGACAACGCGTCATCGGTAAATGTATATTCCGCGTCAGCCGGATACTCCTCCTCCCGGATCCGGGTGTACCGGATGGTAGACTGATCAACCCGTTCATAGCCGGCCCCCTCGGTGGCGATAACTTCCTCCTCCGTCATCCCCCAACGGAGATTTCTGAAGTCGCTTTCTTCTGGTTTGAGCGTAGGCGCCAAAGTTGCTTCCTGCTGAATATCGGAGTCAAAGGCGCTTTCTCCCGTACCGTAAATATCGGCCTCTCGCTGGCAGCCGGTCAGCAGAATCAGCGCCGCTGCCACAGTCAAAACCCATTTTCTCAAGATCGCTCCTCCTTTATCCCAACGCTGCCAGCACAGTACCCGCTGTGATCAGCAGTCCGCCGATCACCGTCTTTACCGACACCTGTTCCTGCAAAAAGAAAAAAGCAAAAACCATAGTAATTACTACGCTGAATTTATCGATGGGCACCACTTGCGACGCGTTCCCCATCTGCAAAGCCTTAAAATAGCATATCCAGGATAGGCCAGTGGCCACGCCGGAGGTGAGCAGGAATATCCAGCCTTTTGGTGTGATCGCTCCAATCTCTCCATGCCGGCCAGTGAAAAACACAATGGCCCAGGCCATAATCAAAACAACAGCCGTCCGGATCGCCGTCGCCAAATTGGAATTGATACCGTCCATACCCATTTTCGCCAAAATAGAGGTGGCCGCCGCGAACACAGCCGATAAGAACGCATAAACGATCCACATCTTTATACTGCGCCCCTTTTTCATGGATTACAAAAGCGCTCTGCGGAGCTCCGCCCCAGACTGCCGGCACAGATCCGCTGGCGCTATATCAAACACAGTCTTACAGCCTTTCTGCCCCGCCTGCTGCATCCGATATGCCGCCCGGGCATAGGCAATCAGTACGGAAGACGTAAATTCCGGATTTGAATCCAGCTTCAGGCTGTATTCAATAATATGCTGATTCTCCTGCTCCCGGCCTGTCCGTCCGCACCGGATCACAAAGCCGCCGTGGGGGATCCCGCTATGATCCCGGGTAAGCTCCTCCTGGGTAATAAAGTGTACCGTCGTATCATAATCCGCAAAATAGTTGGGCATGGTTTTGATTTCCTGCTCGATCCGGGCCTTATCCGCGCCTTCCGCCGCCACTACATAGCATTCCCGGGTGTGCTTCTGCCGAGTGGTCAGATCCGGGTTCTCTCCTGCCCGCACTGCTTTTAGAGCAGTCTCTACCGGTACCGTATATTGCTTCGCGTCCAGAACGCCGTCAATCCGGCGGATCGCGTCAGAATGCCCTTGGCTTACTCCCTTACCCCAAAATGTATAATCTTTTCCATCCGGCAGGATCGCCCCGGCATACAGCCGGTTTAACGAAAACATCCCCGGATCCCAACCCACGGAAATAATACCGATCTTCCCGCTTTTTTGCGCTGCCGCGTCCACAGCAGCAAAATGCTCTGGGATTTTGGCATGGGTATCAAAGCTGTCAACCACATTGAACCACTGGACATATTCCGGGGTCTGCTGCGGCAAATCTGTAGCGCTGCCGCCGCAGAGGATCATTACATCGATCTGATCCCGCATATTTTTCGCTTCATCCACATGGTATACCGGTACATTGGGGGTCTGGATCTGCACCGAAGCCGGATCCCGGCGGGTAAATACAGCCGCCAGCTCCATATCTCCATTCTGCCGGATGGCGTTTTCAATTCCCCGGCCCAGATTCCCATAGCCTAAGATTCCAATTTTGATTGACATAAAAACCACTTCGCTTTCGCAAAAATTTTTCCGACATCTATTTTAACACATTTATCCAGAAAACACAATAGGAATTATGATTTATACATGGATTCCTTTTGCGCTGGGATTTCCTGTTCCAACACGTCATCTATATTGATTGTCCGCAATAGTTTTCACCTATAAACACATTTTCATACGCGCACATGCTTTGGGATACATCCCCGCAGACTGCAAAAATGACCCTGCCCCGGATATACAAAACAGCGGCAGTAGAATCAACCGCCGCTGTTTTAATTTGATTTCTCTATTAGTCCTGAAATTGATTCCGGCTGAACCGATGCATGCCCTTTTCTAACTGAATTTTAGATTTGCCGATAACCAACTCCGCGGTTTGGGGAACCGAAACTTCAATATTTTCCCGGTCCCAATATACCGAAATATCCCGATGCTGGGCGCGCATCCAATCCAGCGCCTGCAAAAATACAGGCGCGATGGTGATTTTCCCGGCATTCAGCCGGATCCCGGCCAAATCGCGGTAAAACCAGTTGTCTACCTCTGTATACATATGGTGGTTCCGGGACTTGCTCATATCCCAGGCTTCGCCTATGGTGGTCATCCCCTGGTTGACCAAATAGGCATAGCTGGGCATTGTAGGATTAGTAACCATTTGGTATAAAAGCTCTGCCTGCCCATTTTGGGTAAGTACAGAAAACATCGCTTTGGCGCCCAATATCCCCACATCAAAATGGTTATCCTTCTCCTGGATCTTCTCAACCAAGCGGGCCACCGCCGCCGGGATCTCATCCTCTTCATATAAGCCGTGATAAATGGCGCAGGCATATGCCGTCTGGCAGTCATATTTAATCCGGCCGCCTTTTATAAATGCCTTCCGGAAAGCCGTCTTGATTTTACCCGCCAGCGCTGTATACGGCGCCGGATCCCGGCCGATAATCCGGGCACATTCCGCTGTTGTCCGCGCAATAGTGTGATAATACGCCGTAGCCAGCAAATCAACGCCGCAGCGTACAATATCGCCGGGCGGGCAATGGTCGCCCAGGAAAAAATCAATGATATACTGATCGCTGATGGTATACGCAAAATCCAAATATCGTACCATAGCGTCAAAATTTTCCCGGATGATCTGGTCGTCACCTGTGGCTTCATAAATCGCATACGGCACCGTAAAAAACGCCGCGTCCCAGGCTGGGCCGCCGAACCAGCGCCACCGCCACGGCGTCAGCGGAACTGTTACCGGCAGCTGTCCGCTGGGTCGCTGTACATCCCGGAATTCCCGCAGCCACCGCTGATAGATAGTTTTGATATCGAAATTCATCAGCGCCTGCTCTGCTGAAATCGCAACGTCTCCCGTCCAGCCCATCTGCTCCCGATGGGGGCAGTCTGTGGGGATACTGACCACATTGGAAATCGTAGAATTGACCGACGCCTGATGGATCTGGTTCAGTACTTCGTCACTGCAGGAAAACGTCCCGACTTGCTGCAAATCTGTATGTACCACCACCACCGTCGGCGTGATCTCATCAAAATCGCCTGTTAGTTCAAAATAGGTAAACCCATGGTACACAAACCGAGGCTCCCATTCCTCGACTCCCTGGCCCCGAAGAATATAGGCGTCCCCAGTGGGCCGCCCCACGTCCTGCACGAATTTGCTTTCTGGTCCGTTATCCAGCCTGCCGTCTTCCGTTATCCGCTCGCTGTATGTAATCTGCACCTTGGCGCCCGGCTTCCCCCGGACCCGGATTTTGACCCAGCCCGTTGTATTGATCCCCGCGCTGTATACCTGGTCATGGAGCCTTTCCGGCGTAATTGTCCGGATTTTCCGGACCGGCTCAATATAATTTTCCACCAGCGTACCGCCGCTGCCGAACCAGATTCTCGCATGCTCCCAATCCTGGTCGGAAAAGCCGGGCTCCAGCCATCCTTCCGGCTCCAGACGGGCGTCGTACGTTTCCCCGATCCGGGTATGGTTATAGATGACCGGCCCCATCTTCGCCCGCCAGGAGGCGTCGGATACAATTTGTTCCCGCTTTCCATCTGCATATTCAATATCCAGCTGCGCGATGAGCTTCGGATAATCCCGCCAAGTCGCCGTATCAAACGCCCAGGTTTTGCACGGATTATTATACCATCCATTTCCCAGCATCGCGCCGAGGACATTCTCACCAGGCCGTAACAGTTTGGCAACATCATATCGGTTATAATACGTCTTGATATCATAATTGGATATTGGGGTAGTCAGCACGTCCTCGGTTACCGCCTGCCCGTTCATGTAATATACGCCCAGTCCCAGCCCGCAGATGCACAGCTCTGCTTTTTCCACCGGGCCCCTCACCGTAAACGTTTTCCGCAGCAGCGGCATAGCCGATTCCAATTCATGCTCCTGAATATATATGATCCATTTTGCCTCTTGAAACATAGGTTCCTCCTTTGTTTATCGTTCAACCGCCGGCGCCAGCGGCGTCAGTGTATCCAAATTCTGCAGTACAAACGCCTTCGCGTGCTTCTGCGCACTTTGCATTTGCAGCGTCACCTGGCCGCTCCCGGCGTCCCGGATCGTTTTCAGCTCCGCGCCTGTCATCCGGCCCGTATCGTCATATTCCGCAATCAACAGGGTCAGCTCCCAGCCCGCGCCGCCTGTAACATTGGCAGCCAGGATCCATACGCCGTCAACAGCCTCTAAAGACAGATCCTCCACTGTAAACGCCCCCGCAGGTTCATACATGACCCGTATATCGTCCATATACAGAGTCCCGCCGGACTCGGCGCTGTCCCAAAGCACAGCCTGCAGGGTGTCGATCTCGGGCATAGAAAAGGTCATATACTGCCAGCCTGGCTGCAATTCCTGGGAAGGGCTGCTGACTGCCGTCCCATCCCGGCTGCCTGCTAGGGACAGCCGGCCGCACGCGTCCTGGCTGTATACCCACATACTGACCATTTGCGGCGTTTTGCCCTCCAGCGCCGGCAGGCTTCCGGCATTTTCAATCCTGGCTGTCCCGGCCGCTGTTCTATACGCGGCCATGGAGCCTTTCCCTTCTTTCAGCCGCGGGCCTGCTGTATTCTGGTTCAGCGTCAGGTTTCCCGCCGGCCCAGCCTGCCAATGCAAAGAAATATTATCCAAGCTGTCCAGCTGGATTTCCCAGCCATTCCCCGGCTTTTTGGGCACACGCAGTACGGTTACGGAATCCCGTGCCACTAAATCCCGGCAAACGCCGTCCGTAATTTGGATCTGCTGTTCCGCACCGGTATACAAATCTGCCGCCGTTACCGTCGCGTCTGCCGGCGCCGCCAGCTGTATGTCGATGGTCCCGCCCGGAAAATCGCTTCGGAATGGCAGCGCATACCAATACGCTACCAGATATTCCTGTTCGTTTTCAAAAACAGCATACATCAGATCATTGGTATTGCCGCGAACTTCAATTGGAAAATCCATGCACGGCGCCGCATCGGAGAATACCGCCGCGTAATTTTTCAGCGCATACCAGGCCGGCCGCCGGATCCCCGCGGTGGACACCAGGGTAGACACCACGGAGTCCGCCTGAATGGGGTCTACGGTAAACCAAAACGTGGCCCCAGCTCCCACCAGCTTATCCACCATATACTGTCGGGTCAGATATTTGGCCTGGATAGCATTTTCCCGCGGGCTATCCCCCAGCTGCACACTGGTTTCCGTCACCATGATCTCAATATCCGGATTATAGCTTTCCACCAATGCCTGATATGCCGCGTATTCTTCTAAATAATCAGCATACGGCTGTTCTTCGGCGCTTTTTTTATAGCCGTTTTCAATAAAGGTGCCGGCCATCTCCGGCATCGCAGTCTCTACAGGCTGCTCCTTATAGATATGGATCCCAATGACATCAATGACATCCGCCAGGCCGCATTCCAGCATATCCCGGGTCCAGGTAAAGTCAATTAAGGCCGTAGCAATATTGATTTTGGCGTCCGGATCCAGCTGACGGATCCGCTGGGCTACCTTCTGAATCACATAAGCGTAATTCTCCGCCGCCTCCCGGCCGTAAAGCCGCCGTTCCTCAAACGCGTTGATCTCTCCGAAAATCCCCCATACATCCACATAATCCCGCAGGGCCGCGACCCGCGGCTCAATGGCCGCGATATACCGCTGCGCTGCCAAATCCCGGTCCGCCATGATCTCCGTGTATGCAGGGGCGTTGGTAAAGCGGTATAGAATATGCACCTGGTTTTCGTGGAGCAGGCGGAAATTTTCGATCTCCGTCTGCCCGGGCTGGGTACTTTTCCCGCTGGTATAATCGGAGTAAGCCCATTCATTGGTGATATTCACCCAGTTTGTGCCCAGGCCAAACACATCGTCATAAAACGTATCATAGTCAAAATCCGTGCCGTTCAGCGGATGCGAGGCCCGAGCGGCAGCGCCGTTCCGAGATGCCGCCACATTTTCATTCTCAGCATTGTACACCCGGATATCCGCAAACTGGGCATAATAGATATTCCCCTCAGGCTTCAGCTTGGTAGAGGTGACCCGGATATATTTCGCTTCTACCGGAGAAAAACTATGTACCTGCGGCGTCTGGTCTCCCGCCCGGCAGTCCGTTACCGAAGCCAGCGGCCGCCAGTTCTGGCCGTCAATACTGGATTCCAGCCGGTAATCGATGGGAAAGCAGTGCCCATACTGGGCCGGCACCAGCTCAACCCGCTGGATCAGTTCCGCCGCCGGCAGAATCACCTCCAGCCATTCCCCGTCCACTTCCGCCTGGGTATACAGGGCGGAGGAATTTTTCGTGGCAGGGTTTTCATCCAGCACCCAATAAGGGCTGAACTTTTTCCACTGGACGCTGCTGTCATTCTTTGCCACTTCAGAGCTGGCCATAAAGGTAACGCCCACGCCGTTTTGGCCCACGTCCTGGGAATGGGCTCCTTTTACCTTCGACAGATAGCTGTCATTGCCCAACTGCATTGTCTGCGGGTTCTCCGGCACGGAGACCGGCAGATCCACAATATCCTGATGGAATACCGTCAAAGTATCGATATAAACCGTCCGCTCCGGGTTTGCCGTTTTCTCCACGCTTTTGAGCATAATCCCGTAAATATAATGGGCGTCCTGGGCGGAAAACCGGGCAAACTTCCAGCCGTCAAAATCCAGCGCAAACTGCTCTGTCTGCAAGAATGTGCCGTTTCCATCCACATACTGCAGGTTCAGCGCTACATTGGGATCATTACATCCATATACCCACAGGCCAATATCGTTTACATACATATCCGGCGTATACACGGGAAAACCGCCTTCTCTCCAGTTTGTATGCACAAATTCCATTTCATGCCCGTCGTCGGACGCCGGGAAGGTCAGACTGGCGGAGGTGGTTCCCGTTTTAACAAACTGCGGGGCATCGCACAGGGAAATATATCCCTTCCCGCTGGATACCGCCCACTGCTCCACCGCAGAAAAATCCTCCGCCACGGTTTCCCGGGAAGCGGCCGCCGCCGGTTTTACAACGCACAGCGTCAGCAGCAGCAGTAAAAAGAAACTCTTTTGCATTTGTTCTCCTTTACGAAAAGGCTGCCATATAGACAGCCTTTTCATGATTATACGAATTTAGTTTTCTACAGATTCACACAGCGGCAGCAGCGTATTTAAGCTGTCCATGGCAAAGCCCTTGACGCTGCCCACTGCGGACGCGTCTTCTACCGTGTACGCCGCCGTTTTGACAAATTCACCGTTAGTGTCCGCCGCAATGGTGATTTTTTCCTCCTGTACGCCCATCAATTTGCCCTCCGGCGAATAGACGGCCAGCAGCAGGGAAAATTTCCTTTCCGTATTATCTGTTTTGGACACTGCGGCTTCTAAAGTGATCACATCCTGATCCTGCAGATCCCCGACCACCAGCGGGTTATCCCCGTTTTTCAGCGTCATGCTGTCAAACACGTACCGCTCGTTGTCCAGATAATTCAGGGTCAGCGCGTCCATATAGAATGTCCCGCCTTCCGCTTCGCTTTTAAAAATAAACTGATACAGGCTGTCGGCGCCGTCTACGTCCGCGGACACATAGGTCCATTCTCCCGGCGCGGGCATCGGGACCGGCTGCTGCACCTCGGCGTCGCCTTTCTTTAAGTGGAAAATCACCGTGCCGTCTGCGTCCACGTTATAGATCCAAACACCGATTACGTCCGGGGTCTTCCCCGGCTTTTCCGGAAAATTCATTCCGCCGGCCGCATGGTTTTTGGATACAAGCCCATATTCGCCGGCCCCCGTCCGGGTAATTTTTACCGAGCCGTTTCCTTCCTGCACAAACGCCGGATCTGTATTTTGCTCCGCCGTCATTTTGCTGCCGCTGGGGAAAAACCAAGTCTCCGCAACGGTATCCATACTGTCGATCACGCCGTCATCGGGAACGTAAATCGCTTCTACAGCATCAATATAGATTATTTGCTCCGCATCAGATTTGTTTTCCACAATAAACTGGTAGACATAGCCAATGGACGGCGATGCGTCAAAGGTGATGAATTTCCACCCCTCCCAGTCTATGGGCACGGATGCGGTATCAACATCTTCCCCCGCAAGATCGCGGAGACCAAGTTTTATCTTAACCGCCGGGTCGCCGCAGCCATAAACCCACAGTCCCACCTGGGACAGCTTCTGATCTGCTTTCTGCGGAATGGCTAATCCGTTGTTTTTCCAATCGCTCCGATGCAGGCCGGTTTCTCCCAAGCCTGCCGGCAGGGTGACTTTTGCTGAGGTCAAGCCTTCCTTGGCATATATCCCATCCGGATCTACAATCTGCAAATATTCCGGTTTTGTCCCGTTCCAGCCGGAGGACGACTCCAGTCGGTCTAAGACCGTTGCGGACAAATCGTCATATTCCACAGTCAGCGCATCTAAATAGAAGGTTCCCGGCTGATCGCACTGGAAAATGACACTGGGTACACCAATCCGGTCCTGGGCGTCAAACTTAAAATAATGCCACCCCGGCTCCGTCATTTTCAGCTTCCGCTCGCCCACCACAAATACGCCCTGGGCGTCTACGTTATAGACCCAGTATCCAAACACCCTTTTCGCATATCCCGGAAATTCTGGGATCCGCGCCCCTTCGAGCTGCTTCATTGCGGCGTATTTGGAAAGCAGCACATAGCTCTCTCCATTCACTGCAGTACAGTCTACCTTTAAGGATATGTTTCCATCCTTTATATACTGCTTGTCTGTATTTTCGCTGACCGCATATACCGACGTGGGCGTATTCCAATTTTCAGCGTAATCTTGTTCAAAGGAATCCAGGGGCTGTGCCGGGTCGCTGTAGGTGATCCGCATATCGTCAAAATACAGGGTACCTTCAGCGCTTGTTGAAGAATTCCATACAAATAGATCCATCTTGTCAAACTGGGTCACGTCAAACACCCAGTGCTGCCAGCCCGGCACAATGGTCTTCTTTGCTTCAGTGTTATCCGTATTGATGCTCTCCGTTCCCACTCTGCCTAAAATACCTAAATCCCCTTGGGCGTCGTCGCTGTAGACCCAAACGCTGAGACTGCGGATAACCTTGCCCTCTGCCTTTGGGAAAAAAAATTCATCGTCGCACCGGATCAATGCCTGCCCGGTAGCGACCCGCCGGACAGCCAGGGAGCCCGTCCCTTCCCGGACAAATTCCGGGTTTTCATTCACAGACAGCGTTATGCTCTGCTTATCGTCTGCTGCCATCCACCAGTGCTCCGCGGTATCCATAGAATCCCACAGGATCCCGCCTTCCTCTTCCGCCAGCCCGCAAACGCCCGGCAATACTGCCGAGATCATAGCACCAACCATAGCCAGCGCCGTCAGTTTGGAAAGAAATCCACGTTTTTTCATCAAACCACGTTCCTTTCATCAATCTTTTATCGAACCTTTTATCGGTAAATCACAACGCCTTTGACCACAGAAAATCTAGTCTGGACAAAAACCTGGGAGCAGCTGCTGCCGGAGGATTTATAATCCAGGATGTCGTCTATGCTGCCAGTGGTTACCGTATCCGTCTTCGTATCATAGATATAGATCGGCGGCCTGTTGAACAGATTTAAATACTGGATCGTGCCCGGATCCTGCAGATTTTCGGAAAAAGACAGTCCGATGATACTGTCTTCCCGGGCATAAACCCGGCCAGCCAGCCGTCCTGTCCCGCTCAGGGACGTATCAAACTCACCCAAAACGCCTTTTTTGTATAATTCCGCGTACTGCTTCAGGGTATTATTGGCGGACAGCTCGTAGAAAATCACATCGCCCGGTTCTACATCCGTCAGCGTTTCTAAATCCTCCGTCTTAACCTCTGCGCGCATACCGTCCTTATACACCTGCATCACATGGATCGGCTCGTCATCCTCGTTGATGGCGGTGCTGATTCCCTCCACCAAAGCAAAGGTTTCTGTATTGGAAACAGCAGTCTGCCCTGCATCCTCCCGGATTAGGATAATATCGGCGATCACGCTGTCGCCCACAGCAAAAGCGGAGATCGTTTTCGTCATATCGCTGCGCACCATGTCCATGCTCTGGATCACATACTGCTCCAAATCGTTGGGATCCTCCGGTACATACGTCAGCATGGTGGACCCGCCGAAGAAGAACCGGGCCGAGAAGGAATGCGCCTCCCGGACGTACGTGATGCTCTCATTTTCGCACAGCGGCCGCAGGGACTCCCGTTCGTCCGCCCCCTGCTCCGGCGTGTCAATGGCAATGATTTCACTCTTGGCGTTCAAATCATAAACGATGGGCACTACCCCATAATACCGTTTCATGTTTTGCACGGCTTCTAAGATCTTTTCATGCTGATAGGTAATCCCGTCAACCTTTACCTTTTTGGCCGCTTTATATTTGACGCCTTCGTTTTCCCGGTCGACAATGGTAAAAAGGTATTCATCCTCGGCTTCCTCTACAGCTACCGCTTTTACCAAAATACCGGTCCGGCCTACGTTCCAGGAAAGGTCCACGGCCGCTATCCGGCCCTCAAAATCCAGATATGCCTGTACCGCGTCCCCGACCTGTTCCGCGTTTTTCGCGTCTTCGGCCCGGTATGCTTCATAAACCGGCAAATAATCGTATTCCTGGCCGTTGATTTTTACGCCTTCCTCATAAAGGCCCGTCACCTGGCCAGTAACCTTCTGTGTGCTGATCCGGATATCGGCGATCTGTCCATCCTTGCTCATGGCAACTGACAATACGTCCCACTGATCTAAACCGACGGGCTCTACTGGTTCTCCGTTACTCGTCATTGTATAGTATTCCAAAGTATCCAGATCCAGCTGGGTCTTTTGATAAAAATCTACGATCTCGGTATTGTCAATGACTGTTTTCACCACACAGGCGGCATAGGATACAATGTTCAGCACATCATAGCCGCCGTCACTGTCGTTATCGATAAAGGTGAGGCTGCCGCTTTCGGGATGCAGATCCTGGACAGTTAAATCAAAGCAGCGCTTTCCGTTAAAAATCGTCACCATATCCGCCGGGAAACGGATCGTTTTCGTCTTATCCTGTGCATTGATATAATCAATCCTATCAATGCTGTCTCCCGGCTCGATGTCTGCTGCGTTTACCGTCAGCACCTCGGCGCTTTTGTCCTCTACATACAAAAGCACAGCGGTGCTTTCTTTTTCATTATACTGATAATACGCCGATACCTTGTGGCCTACCATGGCCTCCGCATTGGTTTCCCCAGCCTGGAAGCTTTCGCCGTCGATCACGACTTCTCCCGCCGGCAGTATAAATTCACTGCCGCTGATATTGGCGTACCGGTTGGCGGTGATAACGCCCTTCTTTTCGAACACATCATGATACTGGGTCAATACGGTAACGTCCTCCTCCTGGATATATTCTACCGTTTCGCCCAAGTATTTGCTGTACAGGATGGGGATTGTCAGGGCATTGTCAAACAAGACCGCCGCCTGGGGATAGGTCAGAGCAGCGTCTAAATCTGCGTCCGGCACACCAGAGAGCAAGTGCAGTCTGTTGGCCACCTGGAGATATCCATTGGGGTATCCGCCCTCCTGCTCTGCCATAATTTTATACCCCAGTGCTTTGGTCATCATAATCACAGCCTCTTGTAAGGTAATGGCCTCCTGGGGATACAGCTTCCCATTTTTCCCGGTTACCAAACCCATCATATAGGCTCTGTTCATTTCCGCCACGTTTGTTTCCACATCTGGGAATACAGATGCCGTATTCCCGGCGGGCGCCGGTTTTTCATTCAGAAGCCGCAAAATATGGAGAATATATCCCTGATTGGTGGTAATACTTTCTTCT
Source organism: uncultured Clostridia bacterium (assembly GCA_965151315.1). GTDB lineage: Bacteria > Bacillota > Clostridia > UBA1381 > UBA1381 > Avimonoglobus. The sequence continues at coordinate 17,745 of CBCTZG010000022.1, read as the reverse complement.
GTACTCTCATCAAAGATCCCTAACGCGGTCAGCAGGCTGGTTTCCGGCGTCTGTGGTGTCTCCGCCGTTTCCTCCGCCTGTGCGGGAAGCATGGGAACCACTGCCAGGGATAACAGCAGCAGCAGGCTGATTAGTTTTTTCATCATACTGTTCAATTCCCTCCCTCTTGCTGAAACATCGCTAAAAGTTCTGCCCGGATCGTTTCGTCATTGACGTCTATGGGCGTATCGCTGATGACGATCAGGCCGTCCAGCCAATAAATATTTTTATTTAGATTCTCCGTCAAAAATCTGGCCGGCACATATGCCACACCGTCGATAATGATCGGCGTAACCCCATCGATGGTCGAACTTAAGGGTGTTTTTTGGTTCCGGACAAACGCGTAATTTTCGTCAGTCTTAATAATAATCGCATTTTTCGCGATCTTCTGGGCTGCGGTTTCAACAGGCTGTTCCGGCTTTGTATCCGGTTCCTCTGCGGTTTCTCCTTCACTGGGATAAGGCTGGTATGTTTCGCCAGCGTTAATTTTGATCACCATAGGGTAATCCCTGGAAACCATATTCCGGAATACAACGCCAGTATCTGTCTGTTCAAACTCCAGCGTCTGTACAGCGCCGGTGAACATATCGACACAAACTGCGTCCTTTACATCAATACCGGATAAGGTAATGTCCACCGCTTCCCCAGTATTGGTATCCCGGAGCGACACTAAGGACCAATAAGGGATCAACGCTACACCCTGCTCGTTCATAAATACATCGCTGACAATGTCCTCCTTGCCGCCGAAGTCCGCTGAAACAGCATCGGTTTTCTGATATGAATAATCAAAGGTATTGGATACGTTCCGCAGGGCATACCAGCCGTCCCGCTTGCGCTCTGTGGAATCAATCAAGCCCCATTCTGTCGTACCGGTCTTAATGCTGCCCAGCGTCCACCAGCAGGTCGGCCCTACGTCCAGCATATAATGATAGATATATTCCCGGGCCAGGTATTTCGCCTGGGAGCGCTCCGATACGTCTGCCGTACCCGAGCCTACGTTAACCGATGTTTCCGTACACCACAGCTCAATGTTTGGATTGTATTTCGCCAGGAGTTCCTTATACGCGCCGATTTCCTCCCTGTAATCCGCATAAGGATGCGTATCCGGGAACATCCGCACTCCCCGCAGGGGATAAGTGCCGATCCCTTCGGGGATATTCTCCGCCCCGCTGATCTCCTTATACACATGGACGCCGACAATATCAATTTTGTCCTTCAGGCCATACTGCAGTACAGATTCCGTCCAGCCAAAATCAATCAACGCTGTTTCAATCTCGATCTTCGCGTCAGGGTCAATGGACTTGATCCGGTCAGCAACAGCGGAAACTACAATGGCATATCCCTTGGGCCGCTGTTCGCCATAGGTCTCGCCGGGCCAGTTTTCCTCATTGGAAATCTGCCATACATGGACGTAATCCTTTAGTTCCCGGACATACAGCTCTACAGCGTCAGCAAATTCTTCGCCCTTGGCCTTTGCCTCTTCATCCGACAATTCCCCGATCTTTTCCGCAAACCGGTAGGTAACGTTTACGCCGTTTTCCTGCAAAAACTTTAAATTCTCTTTTTCTCCAAAGCCCAGTTTTTGCTCTCCTGCCTGATATTCCCTAAAGAAATCGGTATTGATAACATTTACCCACTTTATTCCTGCGTCAAATACGTTGTCAAAATACGTATCAAAATCAATAACCTCGTTAGATGTCAAAGGGTTAGACGCTAACGCGGTTGTCCCGTTTGTATAGAGCGCCACATTATTTCCCGCAGCGTCCAGCGCCTCGATCTCCTGTACCTGGAAGTAGTACACGGAAGCCGACTCTGCGGAAAGCTTCGTGGCTACCATACGCACGTACTGGCAGGTTACCGGATCAAATGTATACGGGATCCGGTCCATATCCTCTTTGGGGTCTGTAATCTCATAATCCTTCACGTCCGCCACAGCCGTCCAGGTTTCCCCGTCGCTGCTGACCTCTAACCGGAAATCAATCGGGAAGCCGGCCCCTTTATCCCGCGGGATCACGTTGATCTGCTGGATCGTTTTGGGGGCGTCAAACGTCAGCATAACCCATTCGTTCGCCTCCGCGCTTCTGTGCATTCCAGACGAAAACGTGGTATTCACACCTTCCGACCGCAAGGCGTCGCCGTCGTTAATCCAGGCTGTCCCCCATTCTACGGCGCGGACATCCCGGCTCATATCCAAAATCGTCCCTTCGTCGCCGTAGGCCACGCCGCTCAGGCTGTTTGGAATATCCTTCGACTGCCGGTAATTCATCACCATCAACGGATTTTCATTTCCCAGCTGGGCCGGCTGGGGCTTTGTCCGCTCGACAATCGGCTGATCTACCTCCGCTAAGGTCGGCGTTTTGGGAACTTGTTCCCCGCCGATATCGGATATCCCAAACATCCCCGCCATGCTGTCGTCGTCTTGTTCATCCGCATAATAGCTGGCGGCGCTGAAAGTAATATCGTCAAAATACAGTACACCGGATTTCAGCGGTTCTCCCGCGTCCTGCTGGACAACAATCTGATAGATCGAAATGTCATGGGCAAAATTATTGTCAGAAATATCAAACTCTATATATTTCCAGCCCTCAAAGTCAATTGTTGTAAAGCCATACCGGACAGTCCCCTGGTTCGAGGCGTCCATAATATCAACGGCAAGGTGGAGATTGCTGTTATCGCCATAAACCCACACGCCAAAATAATTATACTGCTTGGAATTTTTAATTTTCATGCCGCCTTCCCGCCAGTTAGTGGACGTAAAGCCAGATACCATCATGGCGTTGGAGGTTGTATAATTATAGGTGAATTTCAGGGCGTTATTCCCGGAGACATGCTGATCCCGGGACTGGTCCAGCCGGGCGATCCCGCTGTTGATCAGCTGCCAGTTGGCGCTGTAATCCTTGGCTTCAAAGCTTTCTACTACCTGGCCGTTGAACTCCGTCTCTGCCGCCCAGGCTGAAAGCCCGGAAAAAACCATACACAGCGCTATAACATAAGACGCTATTTTCTTTACCATTCTCCCTTACGCTCCTTTCATCTCCAATTTCGAAATCAGGCCGCGGGCTTCGTCCAGGACAAACACCAGCCCCGTGGCGGCATTATTCTTCAGCTGCATGGCTACATTCGCCGCCGCCTCCGAGTCAGAAAGCGTGATCCGCCGGCTGGCGATTCCAGCCATATAGCCTTCCGCGTCGTATACCGTACAGAATACCAAAACAGTTTTCCCAGCCAGCTCCGGATTGCTGTTCATACAGGCCAGGTCTATCTTCAATTCCCCAGCCTGGGCCTGGGTGATATCCGTGATGCCGCCGCCGTTTGACTGCATCGCGTTCACCGTGATATAAAACGCCGCCGTCCGGAAGGTAATGCTTTCAGACAAGACCTGTCCGTAAACGTCTGTGATGCCGTCTAAACACAGGACATACTCCGTAGTAGGCGCCAGATCCTCTGTAAAAGTCAGAACATACGACTTATCGCCGGTTTGGGAAACGGAAAACGGCGCCTGAGGCGTTACCGAAATTTTATCAATTTCCCCTTCTTCCAGCATATTCGTAAAGTCCAAGGAAACCACAGGCTTTAGGCTGACATCCGCTTCCCCGTCCGCCAGGCTGGAGGTAACCTTAAACTCCTCCTTTAAATTCGGGTCCGGTCCATAGGTCACATCCAAAGCGTCTAAATAAATATACTCATCCGTTTCATTTGGCACCTTGTCAATCCACTTCAGCAGCATACTGTAAATGTGGTCTTTTCCCGCATACTGCGCGTCCGCGCTCAAATCAAAGGTCAAATACTGCCAGCCCTCAAAATCCAGGACCTTTTTCTCGCTTTCCACAATTTTTTTATCAGAATCAGAAAGGTTCAGGCTTAGGGTCAGATTATCATTTCCACTGCCATAGACCCAAATTCCAATGGATGTAATCGCCATCCCCGGGTCAGCCGGCGGCAAAGCAAAACCGCCGGTATTCCAGCTTGTGGAGGTAAAATCCCATTCTCCCTTTTCCGCGTTCACCGGATATAAAAGCCGCATAGAGGATTTGCCGTCCTTTACATACGTCATGTCCGTACACAGCGATACCTTATCCGCGTTGGTCTGCTTCCATTGGTCAATACTGTCAAAGCTTTCTACAACAATTGTTTCCGTTTTGGCCAGTCCCACAGTCCAGGCCGAGATCAGAAGCACAGCCGCTAAGGCTGCTGAAATACATTTTTTAAGCATTCTTTTTCCCTCCCTGTTACTGATGCAGCGCCGCGTAAATAATCTGGGCAGCCTCCGCTCTGGTGGCGGTGCCGGCCGGATCAAACCGTCCATCGCTGCCTACAATGATTTCCGCCCCTTGCAGCAGACTCACTGCCTCCCGGGCGTAGGGTTCTACCTGATCAATGTCCGAAAACGCGTCCGTTTCCTTTTGCGCCGGCAATTTCTGCACATAAGTCATGGCATTGACCAGCATCACTGCCATATCCTGCCGGGAAATCTCCCGTCCGGTTCCAAACTCTGTTTCGCTGACTCCGTTAACGATTCCCTTTTTCTGGGCAGTATTCACATAATGGAAATACCAGCTTTCCGGCTGTACATCTGTAAAAATCTGCTCTGTATTTAACAGTTCAAGTTTAAAGGCCGACACAATCATCTTAACAAACTCTTCCCGGGTCACATGCTCCCCAGGACAGAACTCTGTTTCGCTGACCCCGGCCACAATGCCGTTTTCCGCCAGCCAGGCAATAGAATCCGCAGCCCAGCTATATCCTTCTAAATCCTGGAACCCGCCTGTTTTCCCCGGCTGGCTGGGATCGTCATCGGGCAGCGGCGTTGTTTCTACCGGCGGCTGCGGCACAAATGCGCTGGGTGCACCGCCCCCTCCACCGCCGCCGCTGCTTCCGCCGCTGCCGCCAGACGGCTTCTGCGGTTTTTCATTTGAGGTGTTTGCATTGTTTACTTCCTGATCAAACGCTGCGGCAAAGGCTTCGATCGTTTCAAAATCGGAGTGCTCCGCCAGCTTCACAAATATCTGCTGCTGCTGGGATTCAGATAGTTCCGCAAAACTGCCGGTAGTCAGATCGATCCCGATCACATCTTGAAAAGTGGTAAGAATCGACCGCATTGTACCGGCCGTTCTGTTGGTCAGGCTGTTGATTTTGGTCAGCGCCGCCGCGGTATGGCAAACCGTTTCAATCTCTTCCGCCGTCAGTTCTTCTTCCTTGCTTAAGGCCTGATATACCGCCTGGCGGATCGCCTTATTGATATCCGCATCCTCGTCGGCCAACACAGAGAGGTCAATATTAAATGCCCCATTGTATTCTTCCAGTACCGTGAATACATTTTCCTCTGTGATCTGCGGCCGGATGGCGGAAAAGCCGGATTCCGCAAAAGCCGGCAATACCGCCGTCTGAAACTGCGTATTAAACGCCGCAATGGTCGCCAGCACAGAATCCATATCGCCTTTATCCGTCAGCATGTTGAACTCGCTCAGCTCCGCGGCCAGCTTTGCTTTAGCTTCCGCTGGCAGGATAGCGTAGTACTTGTCATAAAAATCCTGTTTGCCGGCGGTAATGCAGTAATACCGCTCCGCATCCTCTAAGTATTCTAAAATCGCGGCGGCGTCCCCGCCGCAGAATATGTCTGTAGCGGCCTGCTTTTCTGCTGCAGGCGCATAATATACAGGCGCCGTCTCATCGCCCGCCAGGAACGTATACACCCCCATGGGCAGGTCCCGGCCGGCGGGGATTTCCACCGTATACGCCCCGTTTTGATCAGACATTACGATATTGGCATAGGCCACCGCCGAAGCCGTATTATCGTCGGTAATATCTGCAAATGTATAATCGGGATATAGGAGAAATACCGGCAGCTCCCCGAGGCGAGGCCCTGTTTCCCCCGTTACTGTAATGGTAGTGCCTGTACTGTCTACCGCCGCGCCATAAGCCAGGGTCTGCGTACAAAGCAACGCGGCCGCAAGCATGATCAGCTTTTTCAAAATCCGCTCATTCCTTTCCGGATAGTTTTTTATTCTTCACTTTGGATTACATATTGATAATCAGGGATGTGGTATTCTTCGATATCTCTTCCCTTTTCCTTTAGCTCCTCAGCGTAAACGTCCATTGCCTTGTTATAGGTATCCGTCAGCTTCTGAAGCTCCGCTTTTACATCGCAGTCATTGAGCAAAATATTTTTAATGGTTGTATAACAGTCATCATCACTGATTTTCATGCCCGATACAGGTGACTGGACAGCGTCTAACGGGCACATGGGGTATACCCGCTGCGCAAATTCCACGGCGCCCTTTTTCTCTGTTTCAAACGTCTTATTTGCCAGCGATTTCATGCTGGATGCCGGCATGGCGTTTTCCTTTAACAGCTCTACCGCCACTTCTTCTGAAATCAGCCACTTATATACCTCCAGCTGCTCCTCCGGATGCTGGGACATTGCGCTCATGTACCATTTCCCATCCGCTACCGCGCCGTATGTATATCCGCCTTTTAATGTGTCAAATACAGGATATTCCGCGATCCCCCAGTCACATTTCGCCGGGAACTGGTCGTTATACACCCCTACGTCCCAGGGCGCACCGTAAATCATCCCTACGTTCCCTTCCGCGAACTGCGCCCGGGCAGTATCGTTATCCAGCGTATACGGCGTTGGGAAGGCGGAACCGTCTGCGATTACTCCCTTTAAGAACTGGATCATGGGCTCATAGATGGTAAAATCAAATTTATTGGTTACCGGGTCAAACCCTTCTATATTATAGTAGCCTGACGGAGCCCCGGGGATCATGACGTAATATCGGGTAAAGACCGCGTCTTTTAACGGCATAGCAAACCCGTATTTTACGCCATTCCCTTTTTCCGTAATGATTTTTGCAGCTTCCCGCATTTCATCCCATGTTTTCGGCGGGTTTTCCGGATCCAGTCCGCATTCCCGGAACAAATCCTTATTCCAGAGGAATTTCATTCCGCCGCCGGCCTGGGTGCCTACAGAATAATACTTGCCGTCCGCCGGCTCTTTCTTGCCCAGGCTTCCCTCCAGGAAGTTCTCCCGGCAATACTCCACCAGGTCTTCCGGCAGCTCCCGGTACCAGCCGGCTTCCTTTGCCAGCTCATTGGCGCTCTGCTCCATACCCACATGAATATCGGGCGGGTTTTTCGAGGTATAGGTTGTTTTTAAGTAATCGCTGATGCTGTCATCTTTGACCTCATACGAGATGTATATGTTCTTGTCATTTTCAGCGTTGTATTTGTCAATGAGCCGCTGCATAACCTCCATACTGCTCCGCTCATTGGATACTACCGAGATCTCTATCTTTTCCCCGTTATTCCCTCCGGTAGTTTCCGTCTTCCCGCAGGACGCGGTTAGGACAGACGCCATACATCCCGCCAGAATCAAACTGGCGATTTTGATTTTTTTCATGGTTTTTCCTTCCTTTCTTAACCTTTTATTCCACCGGCCGTCAAGCCGTTGATAAACTGTTTGTTGCAAAGAATATATACAATAATGATGGGGATCAATGATATATTGGCCGCCGCCAAAATCACAGACCACATCGTCGCCATACCGCCGCTGGATTTTAAGGATACTACCGCCACCGGCAGGGTCATCAGGTTGGGCTTGCCGCTAGTGACGATCATGGGCATCAAATAGCTGTTCCAGGAACCTCTAAAAGTCAAAAGCGCGATTACGGCGATGATGGGCAGCATGAGCGGAAGAATAACCTGCAAGTATATCCGGAAAAACGAGCAGCCGTCGATCCGGGCCGCGTCATCAAAATCCCGGGAAATTCCCTCCAGATACCCTACCGTCAAAAATATATTCGCGGCCGAAGCCCCGGCGCTCAGCAGAATCAATCCCAGCAGGCTATTGTTCAGCCCTGTATTTACCAAAATATTATACATAGGATAAATCGTTGCCGGACCTACGGCAATAAACATAGACGCCATATACAAGCCGCTGAGCGCCTTTTTCCCTTTGAAATTCCGGCGGGACAATACATAGGCTGTCATGGTTGTATTCAAAACGCCTAAAATTACCACCGCTGCCGCTACAATTAAGCTGTTTGACGCATATAAGGCAAAATTCACGTTTTTCCAGGCATAAATATAATTGTCTAGGATAAACTTTTTCGGGAAAAGGCTTGTGGAAACCATCAGCTCCTGGGTTTCCTTAAACGAGCCGAATACGCTGTAAATGATTGGAAACAGCGTTACTGCCGTCAGCAGCAGTAAAATAAGGTACAATATTCCCCGCCCGAAAACAGAGGCGATTTTCCATTTCTTTTTCTTCATATAGGATTACCCCCAATCAGTCATTCTGCTTTTGCAGCTTTAAGTACACCAAGGTCACTACGCCGATAATAATCGAAGATATAAAGCTCAGCGCCGCGCCATAGCCATATTCCGGCACCGTGCTGGCTGAGAAGTAGTGATTATAGATATTGATAGCCATAACCTCTGTTGCCCGGCTGGGACCGCCGCCGGTCAGGACAAAGATGGACTCAAATATCCCCAGGCTGCCGATGATGGCCAGCATCATGATGATCCGGAACATAGGCATAATCATAGGCACCGTAATCCTGAAAAAGGTCTGAAAGCTGTTTGCGCCGTCTAAAGCCGCGCTTTCATAAATATCCTCCGGAATATTTTGCAGGCCGGCTAAAATCAGCAGCATATTTTGTCCGAATACCGACCAGACAGATACAATAACGCAGGTCACCAAAGCGGACGTCGGTGTTTCCAAAAAAGAAATATTTTCCTGGATCAGCCCCCAGTTTTTTAAAAGCATGTTTACAATACCGTTATATGGGGAGAACATAAAGGAGAACACCAAGCTCATGGTTGCCATGCTTGTTACTGTCGGCAGGAAAAATGCCCCCCGGAAGAAGCCCCGCCCCTTCAGCTTTTGATTGAGAATAACGGCCAGCACTAGGGCTAATGGCATTTCGATCAATAGCTTGAGAAAGGCGATCTTAAATGTATTCAAAACTGCATTCCACCATAATTCATCCTGAAACGCACGGACAAAATTATCCAAGCCAATAAATTCTGCCGCGGAAATCCCGTTATACTCACAGAACATGAACTGCATTGTCCAAAGCAGCGGATAGACTACGAAAGCCAAAAACAAAATAAAGTTTGGCGCCAGCATGGCATATGTCACGCCTGTCTCCTCAAACCATGCCCGCAGGCTTTTCCTTCCTTTCTTTTTTTTATATGCGGCTGCTTGCTTTGATACTGCATCCACGCCACAAACACCTCCATCGCGATTTTATAATATAAGTATACCATATAGAAAAAGGCGCCGCTATGTAACGGCGCCACAAAAAATGTGCACTTTTCCACTATTTTAACCATTTTCTATACCCTGTCCAGCTTTTACACTGTCGTAAGAACCGGACGATTTTCATAAACGGGCAATCCGAAATATATCAAAAGTCCCATCCAAAAGGATGGGACTTTTGATCACAGCGGCGTTCACCGCGGCATGGCGATCCGGATGGGGTTCGAACCCACGACCTCTAGCGTGACAGGCTAGCGTTCTAACCAGCTGAACTACCGGACCAAACTGTACTCGCTTATTATACCGGCTTTTATCTCTTTTGTCAAGAGAAATTTACTGCTTTTTTTCCAAATTTTTTATTGAATATAACCATGTATCCTGCACAAAATAGGAGTGTAGTCAAGAGATGATTGACTGCAAATCATGATTTCGCGGCATGGTTCGCCGCACAATTTTTTAAACTATATTATTTATTTAAAATGGAGGAAGAGAAGATGTCTAAGAACAAAATCGTTGTTCCGGAAGCAAAGAAGGCTATGGAGAACTTTAAGATGGAAGCTGCAAGTGAAGTTGGCGTAACCCTGAATCAAGGTTACAACGGTGACTTGACTTCCAAGCAGGCTGGTTCTATCGGCGGTCAGATGGTTAATATCATCTGTCCAGTACGAATCATGAATGTGGAACGGGAATACCGCTGGGTAAATGGCCATTCCTTTACGCTCGCCTACGAAATCGGGGTGACTATATGATAAAGCCAAAAGAACTGCCTTTTCATACTATATTATAAAAGCATCTTTTTATCGCAAAAGCAAGGGACTCAAGCCATGAGTCCCTTATTTTAGTATCTGACAATCATTTCAATATCTCCCAGAACGCCTTTTTGGGCTGATAATACCTGTCAAGCAGCAGCGGATAGTCGCGCTTGTTAAATCCTTTCGCATGACGAAATGTATGCCTGTCAGTCATCCCCCATGTCGTTACCCTGTCTATATACGCGCTGTTTGCACGGTAATAGTCGAAAAGCTGTTTGTATAGCTTCGCCTGTTTTTGCTCTACCCACGCAGGCAGACCGTGCTCATATATCGGTCTTGCGACCGCGTTCATATCGTATACCGAAATATCAAGCTCGCTTATATTCATTTTTATCCCCAGTGTTTTTATCTTCTCATAGCCGGCGCGTATCTTCTCAAAATCATCCGTTATGGAAAAATGAGACTGTATCCCAACAGCGTCTACTCGGCAGCCGGCGTCAAGCAATTCCTTTACGACGGCATATATGTTATCATACCGCACGCTGTCGCCGTAATCATTGTAATACAGCTCTATCCTCCGGCCCGTTTCCGCCTCGACCGCATCTGCCGCTTCGGCAGCGTATAAAAATGCGTATTTTACATAATCCATACCGATTATTTCGTACCACAGCCCTGCATTTTGATATGTTGATGCCGTTCCGGCGGCCTCGTTTACCACATCCCATCCAAACACCTTGTTGCCGTAGCGCAGGATCGGCTTCTGCACAAGCTTTTTCATTACTGCAAGCGCCTCTTCTTTGGAAATAAGCGCACCGTCTTCCCCGGTCAGGAACCGCCTTTGCATTTCATGCTCCCATATAAGGCAGTGACCTATGACCGCTATGCCGTTATCAACGCAGTAATTGACGAATTTATCCGCATTTGTAAAATCCGCCGTATCCGCATCGGTATACATGCTTGAAAGAAGCATGGTGCTTTCTGCCGTTGCGGTATTGTAATGCTTCTTTATGTTATCCATAAAGATATCGTTTGTGATCCGATGGTGCGAAAACGCCGCCCCTATCATAAAGTAGTCCTCGAACTCTTTATAAAGGTCAGGCACGTCCTGCATATTTTTTTCTTTTATAGCGAAATTATCAATGGTACAGTATCCATGTACATCTCCCGACGCTGTGAGCTTGAATTTCGTCGGCTTATAAAGCTTCCCATCCTGAAGAAGGCCCGAACCGGTGTATATTTCAAACTGGTGCTCTGCTGTTTGAGATTCTTTGCCGGCAGAATATGTGTATGAATATACGTGCTTATCAAGCACCGAACCGTCTTCCGCCTCATAAACGGCATACACATCGTATCTGCCGCCCTCAGACGGCAGATAACGCGCATCGAAGCACACAATATAATCGCATGTATCCGGCAGGTTGTCCAAGTCTAGGTATACCGACGCTTCGTTATCGCTCTGCGGCGTAAATATCAAAACATTTTCACCGCCGTACTGCCCGTTGCCCAGCTGTGCCGTATCCGAATCGGTATAAAAACCGTCTGTTCCATTGTCAAAGGTTCGCACATACTCATCCGTCTGCTCCATTCTCACAGCTTCTATGTACGGCGACTGCTTATCTCCGTCCCATAAAAACAGCTTTACCGAATCTCCGCTTTCTATATCGCATTTTTCCAGACATACCGATTTTTCCGTCACGTCCGCCACAGCAAGGCGCTTTAGTTCGCCTTCACAGTCAAACAGCGCGGCATACAGGTTTGCCCCGTCTACTTCTGCAAGATCCATATCGTAGGTTACTGTTATTTCCTCTGGCCACGGCATAAGTATATCGGCAGCCTCCGAATACCTTTGAATATGCCCTTCTCGAGGGCCAAAGCTCACCGTGAAGTTAGGCGACGGCTTATATGCGCCCTGTTCATTAAATGCAACGCCATCAACATAAATCTTTGTACCGGCTGGGACGGGTGTGTTCTCCGCCGTGAAATTTATAAGGATCTGGATATTGCCCACACGTTTCGGCGTTATGGTATAGACGACTTTATTCCATTGGTTTGGCAAAAGCGCGTATACAGCGCTTCTTGCCGCACCCGCATTATAAGATGAGACATACGTCGAAACCGGCGCCTCCGGATAAATCCAAGCCGTCACCTCATAGGGAACGTCAATTGCGTATGATTTTATTTTATAATAGGTGTTGTTTAAAATATATCTCAAATCCCCGACGGCCATACTGCCTGTCGTCAACTCCAGCGAAACATCTCCATCATGGACATATCTCCCGTTCATATTATATGCATGCGAAAAGCCCTCCTCCGGAGAATCATACACTTTAAAATTCCATAAAGCCTGAACCTCGCCCTGCTCAAAAGATCCATTTGGCATATATACGCCTTCATCAGATGCAGCGCAGATAAAAGCAGGTAAAAGACTCGCTGCAAATACTGCACACACTATTCGTTTTAACATAATAACCTCCTTTGTTTAGGATTACGCTTTTGCAGTCTCCATATATTCAATGCCGCGTACCGATAAAGCGTGCAGAAGAAACGCCATCTCATATTCCTCAGAGACTGCCCCTTCGGTGTACTCTACCGCATAGGCATACCTTTCGGCTAAGGTCTCCAGCGCGCTGCGTGAAGAGGGTGTGTCTATCTTCCTCAGCAAATACGCCGCCCCCGCAGTTTCGGATACAAATGCAGGTTTGCCTTTTATAATCACCGGCTCTGCCAGGGCAATTTCCTTTAATATGCCGAGCGCCTCTTCCATGCCGAGTGCGCCGGCAGCAAAGCCGCTCCGCTTTGAAAGCAGCCGGTCTTCACTGTTTATCCACGTCCTGAGCAGAGAACGAAGGTCTTCATTATCCCTTTTTATAATCTCTATTATCGCCTGGCCATAATCCTGCGATACAAGCGCTGCTTTTATATCCTCAGTTGTACGCAGCGGCGGAAGCTTTTCCCTATCCATTCCGCCCTTTATCCTTGCAAGGCCTATATTGTTTGCCTCGTCAAGGCAGCCATCTGCTTTCAGCATATCCCTCAGCTTTGCATATGGCAGTTCTTTTAACGGCGTATTGTCCTTAACTGCAAGATACGCCGCAGCAGCAGCAGCCTCGCCGCATTTTTCCATGTCCTTGCGCATTCTGATACAGCCGGTAAGGTCGCTGTCAACGCCTATTCCCTTTCCCGCTACGATCACGTTTTCAACACCCTTCGGAAGCATGGCCCCAAGCGGTACGCCGACTGAAAGCCCCATGCTGTACATATTGCACACCATCCGCCAAAGCTGCTGCGTCTCGCTGTTAAAGGCCGCGTCCCTGTTCACGTTGTCTACAGGCGCAAAGGCGTAGAACACCGGCTCCTCAGTCTGACGCCCAAAAAGTACATCTGCAAAGCGCAGCGTCTGTTCCGCCTCAATACGCGGCGCTTCTCTCAGACCGAGCATCGTACCCTCAAAAACAATACGCCCATCTTCTTCGTACCGCTCCTCTAAGCACGGCGCTATCGTACCGCATTCAAGAATGGTGCGCGACAGCTCAAGCGCATTCTTCCCTTCTCGCTGCCCCTTCATGGTCCAGCCTCCGCGCGCAAGCCCGTTTTTGATACTTATCAGCGTCTTTGAAAACCGCATCTGTCTGCCGTCATAGTCCCTACCGGCTTTATACGGCAGACCAAGCATGCGGCACAGGAGTACATCGCCGGTGGAATCAACAAATATATTGGCTCCTATATTGACCGGGCCATCCGGTCCTATGCATGATATTCCGATAACACGGCCATTCTCAACATAAGCGCCGGTCACGACTGTATCGAACATCAGCCGGCACCCGGCCCTTTGCGCCGCGTTTTCAAGGCAAATGCTCCTTGCCGCCCCGTTATAGCAGCGGACGCTGCCTTGATCAGAGGGCGCTTCGCAAGGGGTAAAGGATTTATCACTGATTTTAAGGCATTCTTCATTTATTTCTTCAAATCTGCCGCCCGAGGAGCCGTAAAAATAATCCCATACACAGCCGTAGGATCCAAGTCCTCCCATGCCGCTGTTGTATTCTATGCCAATTGTTTTAAGACCGTACTCCGAACAGCAGATTGCCGCCATGGACCCTGCTGTGCCCAGCCCTGTCACAACCACGTCCGCATAAAGGTCGAATTGCACCGCGCCAATCTCTTTTCTTATAGTTTTACCGCCAGACAAGCTCGTATAATACATAATAACTCCTTTAGCACACGCCGGTTCCGTAAGTCATCCGGCATTTACTCTCCCCAAAAGTACGCCCGCCTCAAATGCATCAAGCACGTTCCCGTATGACGCGGAAGGCGTCCATGTGTAATTTTTGCTGAGTTCCCTGTTGACAGGTTTTTCGTATTCATAATCGAAAAATGCCGCAATCGCCGCGATCCGTCGTCCGTCAAGCTCTTTTTCCGACAATTTATCCCACTCGGACATCAGCCGCGCCCGTGCATGCTGGTAGTCTGCATCCCCCTTGACATAAACGCGCAGCGCCTGTTCGGTTTCAAATCGGCCCTGAAGGATTGATACATTGCCGTCCTCTGACTGATATTCCTCATGCCTTTTATCAGAACTGAGCATTGCGCTCAGCGACTTTTTGTATGCGATACCTTCCGCGGCCCCGCGCAGGGCGCCGGTTTGTGTTGTATCTATGATCCGTCCGCATGATATGTGCGCATATCCGTCCATGCCGAAATACAGTATATCATAACCCTGCGCCGTTTTTTTGACCGTTTCGACCCTCGCCATAAGCTGGACGGGGATATCTTTTTCTATGATCCTTTCAGCCAGCATTCCCGATACCGGAACAATACTGATCCTGCCATCCTGATCAACCAAATTCCGCCGCAACAGTTCCAGGCGGAAGCGCTGCCCGCTTTCTGAAAGTTCCGCCCCCATATCCACAGGGTAGCATCTGAACACAGCGGAAAATTCACTCCCGACAAGCATAGAAGGCTCAAGGATCATGCAGCTCGCCGGGTTTTCACAGGCATAGGCGCAGCCAAGCGCAGTCGCGCCGATTATTATTTCCTGTACAAACACCGTGCCGTTATCTGAATACGTCATATCAATCTCCATTCCCGTGCATTACAGGGCAGTCGGCCTGCGCCTCATCGCCACACACCGACTGCCGCGCACTGCAAATATTCTTTATTGCTGCCTTGTAATTGTCACAAGGGCTTTTTCTCCGTTCCATTCCACCTTTGCGCCAAGGCTTTCTGCCACAAACCGCACCGGAACCAGGGTGACATCGTTCACGATCTGTGCCGGGACGTCAAGGGTTATCTCATTTTCATTCACATATGCCGAAGTGTCGCCTATCTTCAGGGAAATGAGCCTGCCGTTTCCGACAGCGTATATCGTTTTAATGCTGTCATACCACGCGATTTCTGCGCCGATACCTTCAAATATCGTCCGCATGGGGACTAATACCCTGCCGTCCTTATATACCGGCTCGGCATTCTCAAAAAGCAGCCTTTTCCCATCAAGGGCGACAAGAATATTAAATTCATCCGCAGGCTCCCCCATCACAAGCACGATCTCTCCGTAATTGCTGGTCTTCTGCCACGAATCGCCTGTTTCATCGCTCCATTTTGCAATGGATATCCGTTCTGCATTCTCTCCGTCATTCACCTGCATTTCAAAGCCCATGACCGTACCCGGGACAGGCGCCGCGCCCTTAAACGGGATGAACATTTCGACAGAGTAGCCGGTTTCAGTTATTTCGACAGCCGACATGAACATGTCAACACTCACACCTGACATTCCCTTTGATTTTCTGCCGTCATAGCCAACCCTGTACTGTGCATCGTCGCTGTCCAGGGTGTCGGATTTGGAGTGGTTTTCGTCTAAGAACACCTCGAACGAATCCCTGTCTGACAGCGTAGATGCGGAGGAGTCCGGCGTTTGCTCCGTTATATCCGCATAAATGCTGAGCCCATAATCATTCCAAACGGCATACGCCTCGGCAATACTGCCATGCTCATTTGCACCGATGTAAATATCTATGAGCATTTTGGGTGACCGGTCATAAACCTTATCCTTTACTCCATCTATGATTGCCGTGCCGTATGGGATCTCTTCCCTTTTTGCTTCTGCAAGCGCTGCGCCTTCAGGCAACAGCATGAAAGCAGCCAATAGTATGAATATGCTGTAACGCTTTACTTTCATAAGCTTATACACCTTTCCAGAAAATTACTGCGTCGCGCCGTCTGCGATCTCTATCCTGAGATTGTCAATATGTATTTCATTTGCTTTGTCTGCCGCATATTCTGTCCCCTGGCGGGAGAATACCATTCTCAGTTGATACGGATAGCACACGCCGCCCTTTATTTCCCTGCCTGTTTTTCGATCTATATTAAATTCCACCCTTTGCCATTCATCGGAACTTTGCGTGTATTCAATTGCATCTTCCGCAATCTCGCCGTCCGTCATATTATCGCCTTTATAGCGTACGCTGATACGGAAGGTATTTCCTTCGCCCAAATATTCCGGCCTGACGTCGAATGATATTTTATAATCGTGCCCAGCCGGCAGTCTTGTCAGGTCTGCAAGAGTCTGTACCCCTGCCCAGCCGACATTCTGCACTATTTTAAGATAATTGTTGCCGTCTGCATCCTGCTGCGGCGTAAGAGAGGCAGCTTCTGAATAAAATATTTCGGCGCCGTTGTTGTCAAACCCTGTCGTGTATTCCGCTTCCTGCACCGCGGTTATCGAACTTACAATCGGTTCAATCGTATCGCTCGAATTCCATAAGAAGGTTTTTACACTGTATCCTTCGGCAAGCCCCAGACCATCCACCGTCATTGCGCCGTCCGCCGCACGGCCCTTTTCCACCTTGGTCAAAACGCCTTCGCCGTCATATACGGCAAGGAACAGTTCGCCGGACACAGCATCCATAAGTTCACCGTAGTCAAGCTGGATTTCCGGGCGCGCCTCAACCTGCACGCGCGTTGGCCACGCAAGCGGAATGCTGCTTTGCTCCGAAGGGTCTACGCTGAATACCGCCCCCTGTGTATCCTGCTCCTCGCTGGAGGTGAAATTATACTGCATATTGATTGCCCCCTCTGCGGTCAGCACCCGTGTGAAGGAAAGTTCGTCTATATAGATGGCAGCGCCATCTGCGGCATTGTTTATCTCCAGCCGTAGCTGCGGCGCATTGGCATTCTCGCTGAGGATCTGCTTTTCCAGCTCGAGCTTTGTCCATTCGTTTACCGGCAGCTCCTTAACTATATTATTTGTTCCAACATTCATGGAAACAAATTTCAGTGTGACCGTTGCCGGGGTGTCAGCCTTCACCCATACGCTTGCCGTGTAGCTTTCCCCGACAACAGGCTTGAAACCGTTATAAGCACCCGAGGGACCGCCTATTCTATAAGTAAAATAATTGCCTGCGCCGCCCGACAAAGCTGCCGTTGTGGTCAACTTCAATGCTTTGTCTCCGCTATACGCATCACCTGCGCCGGAGACAGTCTCCTTAGCCACGCTTCCCGTCACCGATGTGTAGCTATTCGCCGCTATATCATCTTCAAAGCCGCCGTCCTTTATATACTCCACATACGCCGCATGGCTTACAGTCACGGACAGGCCAAGGAGCATCATGCAGCAAACCGCTAACGATATGATTCTTTTTTTCATTTTCACGTCCTCCTATTAAGCTTTTAATCCAAAACCTTTCTGAGTCCGAT
>CBCTZG010000021.1:0-38475 GCA_965151315.1 uncultured Clostridia bacterium | reverse complement strand
TAACCTCATATGCATTCCCTTTCTGTCTATCCTGTCCGCGAAAAAAATAGAAGCCTGCCGGAACCCGGAAGCTTCTATCACTTTCCCATACGGAAATTATTTATTAACAACATCCTTCAGCGCCTTACCAGCCTTGAATGCCGGAACCTTGGACGCAGCAATTTTGATTTCTTCGCCTGTTCTCGGGTTTTTACCTGTTCTCGCGCCTCTTGTACGAACTTCAAAGGTACCGAAGCCAACCAGCTGCACCTTGTCGCCGTCCGCTAAGGCGCTGGTAATAGAAGCTACAACCGCGTTAATGGCTTTTTCAGCATCCTTTTTGGAAAGCGCAGCCTGCTCTGCAACAGCAGCAATCAGTTCTGTTTTGTTCATGTTATATTCCTCCTAAGATATTATTTATACAGGGCGTTTCCCGGCCCGTTTACAGGTATTGTATTACAGGAAACGTCGGCTTGTCAAGTGTTTATTTACAAATTTTGCACTATCCATATATTTTTTCAGGATTTTTGTTTAATTTTATTCCAAATTTCGTCTTTTTCCGCCAAATCCAACTTCTGAAAGTCCTTGCCCTGGACTTTCGCGGCGGCTTCCATAGCCCCAAACCGGCGGATAAATTTATTCGTAGCTGCCGTCAGCGCCAGCTCCGGCGTGATTTTCAAAAACCTGCCTAAGTTCACCACAGAGAATAAAAGATCGCCGTATTCCTCCGCGATCTGCGCCGGCTCCCCGTCGGCAGACGCCGCTAAAAGCTCCTGGGCCTCCTCGCTGATCTTCTCCGCGGCCCCATCCGCAGCGGGCCAGTCAAAGCCAGCGGCGGACGCCTTTTTCTGCACCTTTTCCGCCCGCATCAGCGCCGGCAGGCTGGAAGGCACGTCCAAAAGGGTTTCCGTATAGGTATCCTGCCCCTTTTCCTTCTTTTTATTCTCCTCCCAGGTCTTTAGGGCTTCCTCCGCCGACCCGGCCCGATCCTTGCCGAACACATGGCTGTGCCGGCTGATGAGCTTTGTGCAGATTTCATTGAGGATCGTATCAAAATCAAAGACGCCCCGCTCCTGGGCCAGGACCCCGTGGAACACCACCTGTAAAAGCACATCCCCCAACTCGTTGGCAAACAGCTTGTCGTCGCCGGCGTCCAGGGCGTCAATGGCCTCGTAAGCTTCCTCGATCATCCCCTTTTTCAGGCTCTCATGGGTCTGCGCCCGATCCCAGGGGCAGCCGTTTTCGCCCCGGAGGGTTTTGACAATCTCCAGCAGATCCCCGATTGTATATTGCTTGTCCATTTTCCCATCTCCTATCGTCCTAATTGGTCTAAGTCTGCGAAAAATCCCGGGTAGCTGACACTGACACATCCCGGATCATCCAGGCTGGAATTCCCTTGAGCCAGCTGGGCCAGCACCGCCAGGCTCATAGCCATCCGGTGGTCGCCGTAGGTCTGGAACCGGGCGCCGTGAAGCGGCCGGCCCCCCCGGATGATCATACCGTCGGCCGTTTCCGCGATGTCCGCGCCGCACTTCAAAAATTCGTCCGTCACAGCCCGGATCCGGTTGGTTTCTTTCACTTTCAGTTCTCCCGCGTCCCGGATCACCGTTGTCCCTTCCGCAAAGGCCGCGGCCACAGCCAACACCGGCAGCTCGTCGATCAGCCTTGGGATCATCGCCCCGCCGATTTCCGTACCCCGAAGGGCCGCGCTCCGCACTGTAATATCCGCCGCCGGCTCCCCGCCCTGGGTTCGCAGGTTTTCAACGGTTAAATCCGCCCCCATCGCCTCCAGGACGTCGATAATCCCCGTCCGGGTGGGATTCATGCCCACACTGCGGACGGTGATCTCCGAATCCGGCAGGATGGAGCCCAGCACCAAAAAAAACGCCGCGGAGGAAATATCCCCCGGCACCGCGATCTCCCCCGGCGCGGTCAATTCCCGGCCGGGAGATACCGTAACAGCCAGGCCGTCCGTCCGTACATCAGCGCCCATGGCCGCCAGCATCCGCTCCGTGTGATCCCGGGATTTTTCCCGTTCCCGAACCACCGTAACGCCCTGGGCATACAGCCCGGCCAGGATGATCGCACTTTTTACCTGGGCCGAAGCTACGGGCATGGCGTAATCAATTCCCGCAAGGGCCGTCCCCGTGATCCGCAGCGGGCAGTATTCTCCCTGGATCTTCGCCCCCATTTCTCCCAAGGGCCGGGTCACTCGCCCCATGGGCCGCCTGCACACAGACGCGTCGCCGGTTATGGCCGTATCAAAGGCCTGTCCGGCCAAAAGGCCGCATAAAAGCCGGGTGGTGGTGCCGGAATTGCCGGTATATAGGGCCTTTTCCGGCCGCCGCAGGCCATGGAGCCCCCTTCCGGACACCGTCACCGTCCCGGCCGCTTCCTGTATCTCGGCCCCCATGGCCCGGAAGCAGCTGATCGTGGACAGGCAGTCCGCCCCCATCAAAAAACCGCTGATCCGAGTTTTACCCCTGCACAGCGCGCCCAGCATCACTGCCCGGTGGGATATGGATTTATCTCCCGGTACTGTGATCTCCCCCCGGGCCCGGGGAATTTTCCTGATTTCCATTGCTTTTCCTCCAAATAATCATAAGGGGATTATATCACAAATATATTAGTACCACAAGACAAAATTGAAAGGAATTTCCATACTATGCCCAATAAACAAAATTTTATTAAAGGGACGCTGATCCTGGTGGCGGCCAACGCCATCTCCAAAATCCTGGGCGCGGTTTTTAAAATCCCCCTGACGTATATCCTGCGGGAGGAGGGCATGGCCGTGTTCAACACGGCTTTTTCTGTATATGGCATGCTGCTTTCCTTCATCACCGCCGGCATGCCCCTGGCCATTTCCAAAATGGTGGCAGAGGAGCTGGCCTTAGAGCGTCCCGGGGAAGCCCGGAAAATCGTGACGGTGTCCACCCTGCTGTTGTCCCTGATCGGGCTTTTGGGGACAGCGGTTATGTTCTGCGGCGCGGACTTTTTTGCCGGGGCCATGAAGGACCTGAAAGCTGCCGGGGCCATCCGGTTCCTGTCGCCGGCAATTTTTTTCGTGGCAGTAGGGACCGTATTTAAAAGCTATTATCAAGGGAAGGTCAACATGATCCCCACGGCGGTATCCCAGGTGATCGAGGCTGTGATCAAGCTGGGGGCGGGGTTCGGACTGGCCCTGTATTTCGCCCAGGCCGCCATGGAGACCACCGCCGCCTGGGCGATATTCGGCGTCACGGCGGGGGAAATCGTAGCTACGGCGATCCTGATCCTTTTGTATCTCCCGGACCGGCAGAAGCTCCGCCGGCACAAGGCCCGCTCCTCCGCCCGGCAGGTCCTGCGGGCCATCGGGGCCATTGCCGTGCCTATGGTCGTTTCCTCCGGGGTGGCCGGGGCCATGAACATTGCCGACGTGACGATGATCCGGGCCCAGCTCCTGCAGATCCACTTCACGCCGGAAACCGCAGAGCGGTTCCTTTTGCAGTTTTCCAGCCATACCGCCGTATTTGACGACCTTTTGGAAACCCTGCGGATCAGTGTGGACGGCGCCCGGTGGCTCTACGGCGCCTATTCGGGCTATGCCCTGACGGTCTTCCATCTGCCGGCGGGGATCATGGCCACCCTGGGGGTCAGCATCCTGCCGGTCATCGCCGGGGCCCTGGCCCTGAACCAGCGCCAGCGCGTAGAGCACACGGCCCAGCTGGCTCTGAAGATCATCCTGCTGACGGCGCTGCCCTGCGCGGCTGTACTGGGGCTGTTCGCCGAGCCGGTGCTGGGGCTTTTGTTCCACAACACCGCCTCCGCCCCCATGCTCCGGCTTTTATCGCCGTGCCTTGTATTTGTCTGCCTGTCCCAGATCCTGACGGCTGTTCTGAACGCTTCCGGGATGATTATGCGGCCCTTTGTCCACGGGCTTGTCGGCATGGTGATTAAACTGTTGGGAAACCTGCTTTTGATTACCCGGCCGGAGCTGCACATCCTGGGGGCGGTCGTCAGCGCCAATATCAGCTATCTGGTGGTTGTGGCGCTGGACGCCTGGGCGGTGCGCCGGCGGCTGGGCCTGCACTGCCAGCTGCTGAAAGCCCTGGTAAAGCCTTTATTTTCCACCGCTGTGATGGCCGGGGTGATGCTGATGCTGTACCGGCCGTTGTGTGTGCTGTTCGCCGGGGAAATCCCGGCCCTTTTGGCCACCCTGTTCGTGGGAGGCGCAGCCTACTGCATGATGCTCTTGATGACCGCCGCTGTTTCCCGGGCGGATCTGCAAACCCTGCGGGGGTAGAGTCAGTTTTTTTGTTCTAATTATTTTTTTGAAAATTTTCTTCTTTGCTTATAGGTGTAAACATCATTTTTATAATTATATGATATTATAAAAAAGCTGTGCAGCACCTGTCTTAAGCAAAGAAGATTTTTTAATGCAATTTTGTCCATCTACTGAAAACATTATCTAATGCTTACATTATCTAATGCAATAGTCTATACCCTAACGCAAATTTTGTGTTAATATAGCACATATAAAGCAAAAGGGAGATGATTGATGCAAAAAACCATTCTCAAATCAAAGTCGAGACTTTTTTTATAAAAAGTCCCATTCTGGTCACCATTTCCATGCAGCACTGTGGTATGACTGGTTTCAAAATTGACACAGAAAGGAGGATTTTTATGCGCAGCACCAAAGAAAAAAACATCTGCGGAAATTGCAGGTATTTTCTGCGCCACTATGTTTGGGACGGCGGCAAATCCCAATATTTCGCCCTGCCCTACGGCCACTGCATTTCCCCCCGGGCGAAATTCCGGGACTACGACGTGCGTGCCTGCCAGCATTTTAAAGCCGCGCCGGCAAGAAATGATTCCAAAATTATATAATGAGATGTAAAAATTACATAACGGAAAAGGAGAAAAAATATGACGACAACTGAAGCAATCCAAAGCCGGGTCAGGCAGCTGTGCGCCCGCCGGGGCCTGTCCATCCAAGACTTAGCCGAGCTTACCGGCCTTTCCAAGAAAACCCTGCGAAACCTCACTGCCGGCGGCCCGGATATCCCCGCCCCCAAGCTGAACACCATTATAGCAATCTGCAGCGGCCTGCAGGTAACCTTGGGCGCGTTCTTCGCCAGTTCGTATTTCCAGGACCTGGAGGATTAAAGCCCCATGCAAAAAAGCCGCCCCTCCTGCCCTTTGCAGAAGCGGCGGCTTTTGATTACAGACGGTTTTTAAAATCATCATACCCGAATCTCCGGATGGATTCCACCCGGCCGTCCCGGCGCAGTACCAGGATTTCCGGCAGGGGCATCCCGTTGAACGTATTGTTTTTGACCATGGTGTAAATCGCCATATCCTCAAAAACCAGCCGCCGGCCGGGCCCGACGGGGCCGTCAAAGCTATAGTCCCCGATCACGTCCCCGGCCAGGCAGGTTGGCCCGCCCAGCCGGTACCCCCAGGGCTCCCCCGCCAGCGCCCCCGGCTTTAGGGGCCGGGCACCGGCTAAAGGCGGCGTATAGGGCATTTCCAGCACATCCGGCATATGGCAGGCGGCGCTGGCGTCCACAATGGCGATCCGGATCCCGTTTTGGATCACGTCCAAAACCTCCGTTACCAAATATCCTGCCCCCAAGGCCACCGCTTCCCCCGGCTCCAGGTAAACCTCCAAGCCGTAGCCTTCCTGCATCCGGGTTATGCACCGCTCCAGCCGGGGGATATCATAACCCGGCCGGGTGATGTGGTGCCCGCCGCCCATATTCAGCCACCGCATTTTGGGGAGGACGTCCCAAAATCCGGCCTCCACTGCTGCCAGGGTCTTTTCCAGCGCGTCGCTGTCCTGCTCGCAGAGGGTATGGAAGTGCAGGCCGTCCAAAAGGGCCAGGGCCGCCGGGGTCATTTCCGCGTCCCACCGGGCCCGCGTCGCCCCCAGCCGGCTGCCGGGGGCGCAGGGGTCGTAAATAGCATGGCCCGTCTGGGTAGAGCACTCCGGGTTGATCCGCAGGCCCAGGCTTTTCCCCGCCGCCCTGGCCTGGGGGCCAAGGGCTTTTAGCTGGCTCACGCTATTGAACACAATATGGTCCGCATATTCCAAAACTGCCGGGAAATCCGCCCTTTTATAGGCGCCGCAGAAAACGTGGCACTCCTTCCCCGGCATTTCTTCCCGGCCCAGCCGGGCCTCATACAGGCCGCTGGCCTCAGTCCCGGCCAGATACGGGGCCAGCAGGGGGTATAGGGCATAATTGGAAAAGGCTTTCTGCGCCAACAGGATCTTGCATCCGGCGCGCTTTTGAATATCCCCCAGAATTTTGGCGTTTTCTAAAAGCTTCCCTTCGTCCAGCAAATAGCATGGCGTGGGAAGGCTTGCTATGGTTTCTTCTGTCAGCTGCATGGCCCGTCTCCTTTAGGGAACCAGTTCCGGGCCGAAGCTTTCCTGCCAGGGCAGGCCGTACCTGGCCAGCGCGTCCATAAAGGGATCCGGGTCGAATTCCTCCACCGTATAGACCCCCGGCCGGCCCCACTGGCCGGAAAGGAGCATCAGCGCGCCGCACATGGCCGGCACACCGGTAGTATAGGATATTGCCTGGGAGCCTACCTCCCGGTAGCATGCCTGATGGTCGCATACGTTATAAAGATAATATTTCTTTTCCTTGCCGTCTTTTTTCCCGGTGAAAATACAGCCGATATTGGTTTTGCCTACCGTCCGGGGACCCAGGGAGGCCGGGTCAGGCAGCAGGGCCTTTAAAAACTGGATCGGCACGATCTCCCGGCCCTCGTACAAAATCGGCTCCGTGGAAAGCATGCCCACGTTTTCCAGGCACCGCATATGGGTCAGGTAGCTTTGGCCGAAGGTCATGAAAAACCGGATCCGCCGTACCCCGGGGATGTTTTTCGCCAGGCTTTCAATCTCCTCATGGTGCAGAAGATACATATCCTTTTTGCCCACCTGGTCAAAATCGTATTCCCGGTGAATGCTCATGGCCGGGACCTCCACCCAATGGCCGTCCTCCCAGTAGGAGCCCGGGGCGGAAACCTCCCGGAGGTTGATCTCCGGGTTAAAATTGGTGGCAAAGGGGTAGCCGTGATCGCCGCCGTTGCAGTCTAAGATGTCAATGGTATCAATCGTATCAAAATGATGCTTTAAGGCATAGGCACAGTAGGCCTGGGTCACCCCTGGGTCAAAGCCGCTGCCCAAAAGGGCGGTCAGCCCCGCCGTTTTAAATTTTTCCTGATAGGCCCACTGCCAGGAATAGTCAAAATACGCCGAAAAGCCCTGCTCCTTGCAGCGCTTTTCATAGGCCGCCCGCCAGCCGGGCTCCTGAACGTCCTCCGGCTCATAGTTGGCCGTATCCATATAATTCACCCCGCAGGCCAAGCAGGCGTCCATAACCGCAAGATTCTGGTAGGGCAGGGCGATATGCATAACCAGCGCCGGCTGGTATGCTTTGATCAGCGCAATGAGCCCTTCTCTGCTGTCCGCGTCTACCTGGGCTGTTGTGATCATTGTTTTCGTATGAGGACGGAGCTTGTCCGCCAAAGCGTCGCACTTTTCCTTGGTTCGGCTGGCGATACAAATTTCCGTAAATACTTCGCTGCACTGGCAGCATTTCTGAATGGCCACAGAGGCCACGCCGCCGCAGCCGATAATCAATACCTTGCTCATTTCCAATTCTCCTTTTGATTATTTTCCCAAAAGTCCCAGTAAAAGCTCCCGGACTACTTTGCAGGCCGCCGCAGTACTGGTGCCGGTAGAGTCTAAGCCCGGGGCCAGCTCATTGACGTCGCAGGCCACTACGTTGGCTTTGCATACGGTCCGGATCGCCTCTAAAAGGGCTAAGAAGCTGACGCCGCCCGGTTCCGGCGTGCCTGTACCGGGGAATACGGACGGATCCAAACAGTCTAAATCAATGGTAAAATAGACGGGCCTGTCCCCCAGCGCCTGCACGGTTTCTAAAAGCCCCGTGAAGTCATAGGGATGCAGGCAGGTTTTCCCACTCCGTGCAAACTGCCACTCCGCCCGCTCGCCGCTGCGGATGCAGAACTGGTGGATCTGCCCGTCCCCCAGCAGATCATGGCACCGGCGGATCACGCAGGCATGGCTCAGCTTTGCCCCCAAGTAATCATCCCGCAGATCGGTATGGGCGTCAAAATGGATTACTGTCAGTTCCGGGTAACGTTTGGCAGCGGCCCGGACGGCGCCCAGGGTCACCAAATGCTCGCCGCCCAAAAGAAAGGGCAGCTTGCCGTCAGCCAAAATCATTTCCGCCCGATCCTGGATATCCGCCAAGGCGGTCTCGCTGCTGCCAAAGCACAGCTCTAAATCACCGCTGTCAAAAACGGCGTAATCCTCTAAATCCTTATCCTGATAGGGACTGTAGGTTTCCAAGCCCCAGCTCTCACTGCGAATGGCCGCCGGGCCGAACCGGGCGCCGGGGCGGTAACTGGTGGTCGAATCAAACGGTGCGCCGAACAGGACGATTTCCGCATCCGGATACTCCGCGCCGCAGCCAATAAACGTACTGATATTTTTATTCAACATCGCGCAGGCACTCCTCTAAAAACGCCGGCAGGTAAAAGGAGCCGACGTGCAGCTTGGGGGTATAGTACTTTGTCCGCAGGTTCAGCTGTTTCCAGGCTTCCCCGTCGAAGTCGTCGATCGGGTGCCGTTTCTTGCTGGCAAAACCGAACAGCCAGTAGCCCGCCGCGTAGGTGGGGATATGGGCCTGGTACACCCGGCTGATGGGGAAGGTTTCGGCAATCCGCTTGTGGCTCCGGAGCATGGCGGTGTTGTCCTCCTTATAAAAAGGGCTTCCCTGCTGATTCACCATGATCCCATCCGCCTTTAGAGCATTATAGCAGCTGCCGTAAAATTCCCGGGTGAAAAAGCCTTCCGCCGGGCCGTAGGGGTCGTTGGAGTCTACGATGATCAAGTCGTATTTATTGGAACACCGGCGCAGGAATTTCAAGCTGTTTCCAAAATGGATATGTACCCGCTCATCATCCAGCCGGCAGGCGTTCTGGGGCAGGTATTCCCGGCATACATCAATTACCATGGGATCCATTTCCACCAAATCAATGTGCTTCACCCGGTCGTACCGGGTCAGCTCCTTGACCACGCCGCCGTCCCCGGCGCCGATGACTAAAATCTTCTGAATTCCCGGATGCACCGCCATAGGTACATGGGTGATCATTTCGTCGTATATAAATTCGTCCCGCTCCGTGAGCATGATATTGCCGTCTAAGGTCAGGATCCGCCCAAACTCGTTGGTTTCAAACACGTCGATCTGCTGATAGTCGCTCTGCTGGGAATATAGCTGCCGCCTGACCCGGACGCTGAGCTTCACGTCCGGAGTATGCTTTTCACTGAACCATAAATCCATTGCCATTCTCCTACTTTAATACATTCAAATATTCAATCTGTGGGTCCTCCGGCCCAGTCATGCTGCAGCCCTTTTCCTTGGCGTAACGGATGTAATCCAGGATTTTCCCGGTAATCATCTCTCCCGGGGCCAGGATAGGGATTCCCGGCGGATAGCACATGACAAATTCCGAGCAGACCCGGCCTTCCGCTTCGTCTAAGGGCAGACTGATCTTTTCCGCATAAAACGCGTCCTGGGGGCTGGCCGCCACAATGGGGTCAATATATTCCTGGCTCATCAGGCCGGTTTTGTCCTTCTGATAGCACCGGCGGACCTCCGCTAACGCGCTGACCAGCCGTTCTACCTCCTGGAACCGGTCGCCGATGGACAGATACGCTAAAATATTGCCTAAATCGCCAAATTCGATCTGGATGTCATACTGGTCCCGCAGGATGTCGTAGACCTCAATGCCCGCCAGACCAATATCCAAGGTATGGACAGACAGCTTCGTCATGTCAAACTGGTAGATGGAATCCCCATTGACCAGCTCATCGCCAAAGGCGTAGTAGCCCCCTACATAGTTGATCTCCTCCCGGGCATACCGGGCCAGGTCAGCCACATGGGCAAACACCTGCTTGCCCCGCAGGGCTAGGTTCCGCCGGGAAATGTCCAGACTGCTCATGAGCAGATAGCTGCCGCTGGTGGTCTGGGTCAGGTTGATGATCTGCCGGACATGGCCGGCGTTCACGGCCTCGCCCACCAAAAGGAAGCTGCTCTGGGTCAGGCTGCCGCCGCTTTTGTGCATGGAGACAGCCGACAAATCGGCGCCGGCGGCCATGGCGGAAACGGGCATATTCTCCCCGAAATAAAAGTGGGTGCCGTGGGCCTCATCCACCAGGCAAAGCATACCGTGGGCATGGGCCATATCCACAATGGCCTTTAGGTCGCTGCAGATGCCATAGTATGTCGGATTATTCACCAATACCGCCTTTGCGTTGGGATGTTCAGAAATGGCTTTTTCCACCTGCGTCCGGCGCATTCCCAAAGGGATTCCCAGATGCTCGTCACATTCCGGGTTTACATACACGGGGATGGCCCCGCAGAGCACCAGGGAATTGATTACGCTCCGGTGCACGTTCCGGGGCAGGATGATCTCATCCCCCCGCTTGCATACGGAGAGCACCATGCTCTGCACGGCGCTGGTGGTCCCCCCTACCATTAAAAATGCGTGAGCTGCGCCAAAGGCCTGGGCGGCCAGATCCTCCGCCTCCTTAATGACAGAAACCGGATGGCAGAGGTTATCTAAAAGCTTCATGCTGTTCACGTCTACCTCTACGCACCGCTTTCCCAGAAATTCAGAAAGCTCCGGGTTTCCACGGCCATGCTTGTGGCCCGGCACGTCGAACGGTACGATCCGAGCGTTGCGGAAAGCGTCTAAGGCCTCGTATATTGGAGCGCGGCTTTGATTCAGCAATTCTTTTTCCAAAGGCTGGAATCTCCCTTCGTTACAAAATAAAAAAACAGGCCATGCTGTACGTCACACTGCAAAGCCTGTGTCTGGTTTCCAAATACACGGTCCCCCAGCTGGGGAATCGCTGTCATTGGGGTTCAGAGTCTATATAGCAATACTACTTTTACTACTCTTATTGACCGTTTCACAAGTTTTGTGCGTATAAGCACTGGTTATAAAGGAACCAACTTATAAAATTTGAGCTTCTAACTCAATCAATAATGACGGAATCACACCGTCCGGCAGTGAACCCGGCTGTCCGTATGGCCTTGACTCCGCCTAAGGCGAAGTGGTTCAAGAAGTATGGTATCTATGATAAACTCATAAGTCCCCATCGTGGAAAAGCATAGCATATTTTTCATAGTTTGTCAATGGGGATTCCCGATTTTCTTTGTAAATCCTGCAGGTTTGCAAAAATTTTATTCGTTTTATGATTTTCTGAAACAATTAGAAGTACGTAACTATAACTACAGCAAGTTTCCTATGCGGCCGCTTAATTGGAAAGCCCCTGTGGATTATATCAAAGCTTTTTTAGAAGACGATGAGCTTTTTATTTGATTTTGTAACACAGCATTGACAAACCTGCAAATTTACAAAGGAGATATGCAATATGAAAAATTATCCCGAAATCCGCTGCCTGTTGAATATGTACATGGAAATGCCCTGGCCCCAGCCAAACCTGCTGGGAACAACCCAGGCCGCCAGCGCGGATTTTTACCGTTCCATTTCCGATATTGTGGTGCAGCTGGGATACAGCGGCATTGACGGCAGCGTAACAGAAGGGCAGAAAAACGAGCTGTCCTATATCAGCCAGAATATCATCAACATGGCCGCCAATACAAAAAATATCGAGCAGGAGCTGGTGCGCAAGATTACCCAGCTGAAAAAATCCCAGGCGGTTGCCCTGCAAACCCAGCTCAACCCCCACTTTCTCTTTAATACCCTAAACGCCGTCGGCCTGCTGTACGCCACAGACAATCCTGGTGGCAGCGATGCGGATATCCTGGTCCGGTATCTTTCCGACATCCTGGATTTTTCCCTGAATACAAAGGAAAATATCATCCCCATCCGGGACGAGGTATTTTACACGAAACGGTATATTGAAATTGAAAAGATCAAGTATCAGCAGGACTTTTGTGTGATCTGGGATATCGACCCGGCCTTGTATGACTGCAAAGCCCTGAAGTTTATTCTCCAGCCCATTGTGGAAAACGCTTTCGAGCATGGCTTTCGGGACGACCTCGGTCCCGGAAGCCGTCTGGAAATCGCCGCGGCGGTCCAGAACAGCTGCCTGACCTTTACCGTCGCAGACAACGGTCACGGCATGTCCCCCCAGCGCCTAGAGCAGATCCGCGGCTTGTTGGCTTCGGATACGCTGCCGGAAAGCAAAAATATCGGTATCTGCAACGTCAGCCGCCGGATCCAGCTGGTATTTGGAGAACAATACGGCTGCTCTATATCTTCTTCTCCGGCCGGAACCACTGTACAAATCAGGCTGCCTGTGATATAATAAACCCATTGTCGAACATGGAGGGAACCCAAATATGGATTTTGAAATTATTGACTTTCACACCCACCCTTTTTTATCCCCCGGCACTAATATCTGTTCCCATCAGGATTATTGCCCCATGGACCCGGGCCGCACCCGTTCGGAAATGGAGACCCTGGGCGTCGCGAAAATCTGCGGCAGCGTAATCGGCCTGCCCCAGGGCGTCCCGGCAGAAGCGGACATCTGGGAACGGCTTTTGGCCTGTAACGACGAGGCCTTACGGCTCCAGGCGCTGTACGGCGGATTTTATGTCCCCGGCTTTCATGTCCACCCCGGGTATGTGCGGGAATCCTGCGCGGAAATTGAGCGGATGCACAAGCTGGGCGTCCGCCTGATCGGTGAGCTTGTGCCCTACATGCACGGCTGGACGGATTACGCAAGCCCGGCCTTTTCTGAAATCTTGGATACCGCCCGGCAGTACAGCATGATCGTCAGCTTTCATTCCATGAACGAAGACGCCATGGATCAGATGGTCGCCCAGCATCCAGACGTTATATTTGTGGCGGCGCACCCAGGGGAATACGGGGAATTTATGCGGCATATGGAACGAATGAAAACCAGCGAAAACTATTATCTGGATTTATCCGGCTATGGCATATTCCGGTATGGTATGCTCCGGCACGCCATCGACACGTTCGGCCCGGAACGGTTTTTGTTTGGCTCTGACTTCCCCACCTGCAATACGGCGATGTATATCGGCGGCGTTTTGCTGGATCCCCGGATTACAGACCGGGAAAAAGAGCTGATTTTTTCCCAAAATGCCAAACGGCTGCTGGAACTTGCTTAAACACAAAAAAAGACTGCTCCGGAGCAGTCTTTTTTTGTTACTATTATAGCTTTTCCGCCAGCCAGTCCGCCGCCCTGTCCTTCATCTCCCGGGTAACCTGGTGGCCGATATGCAGATACTCAATATAGGCATAATCCGCCGGGTTTTTGTACAGCGGACGGAGCCGTTTGTCCAGCCGGCGAACACCAGCCGCCGGCACAATTGGGTCTTCTGCGGAATTTTGGATCAACAGTGCGGTTTTGGCCATTTTCTCAGCATGATGCAACGGGGAATGGGCTGACACATACTGCTTGGTGTCCTCGTCGATGAGCTCCCACGGCTGGCTGTTCCCATATTGATCCTCTAAATCCGGAGAACCGATCAACGGGGCCGCGGCCTTGATCCTCGGATCCTTGGTCATGGTCATGAACGTTACATATCCTCCCTGGGAAACGCCGGTCATCCCTGTCCGGGTTACATCGGCCGCGGGATGATCCGCGAAATAGTCAATGATCCTGGTCATGTCCCCTGCCATTTCCAGCAGCAGATCTACATAATACCGCTTGTAAAGCGATGTATGCAGCATGGTCTGCAGCCGGGGATCCGCTCGCCGCCCATGCCATACGGCGTCGATCACTACGGTAAACATCCCCCGCCGGGCAAGCTGTACAGCCATGTCCAGCCTGTCTTCACCACACTCCTCCGTGCCATGGTTCAGCAAAACCAGCGGTGCTTTTTCCGCGTCCGCCGGATAACACAGGATCACTGGGATCTCATTTTCTGTAATGGCATCGTACTGCAGTGTAATCTGGTTTGTCATATCCAAGCCCCCTCAAAACGGTTTGGCAGCATTATACCACAATTCCTATGCGTATGCAACGGCTTCTATTCCCTGGGGAAAAATCCGGCTCGGAAGCGCGTTTCCTCCACAGGCATATGAATGGGCGAATTCCGGAGCTGTTCTACCTGCTTGCGGAAGCCGTTGCAGGCCAGATTGCCGATCTTGACAGCCAGTTGGTTTTCCCCATCCCGCAAATACGGGCTGATGTCAAAGACAAATGGCGGCCAAAGCCGGCTGCCCGCGGACTGACCGTTGACAAATACCTCTGCGGTGTAATAAACATCCCCCAAATCGACCCGCAGCCGCTCTCCTGGTTGGGCCTGGAACGTTGTTTCATAAGTCAAAAATCCAGTATAATCCGCCAGGCCGTAGTCAGACCAGTCGGCAAGGGTCCGCTGGGGTAAAACCTCGTCCCCTTTCCGGATCGTCCACGTCTTCGGCAGCGGCAGCAGGGAATATGCCTGGGCCGGCGCCGGTTCCGCCGTACCGCCCAATACCAGCCAGAAACCCTCGTATGGCTCCATTTCCAGGTCTGTTTCCGTCCCAGCGGCAGTCTTCCGGCTTTGGATATACCGTTTTTCTCCAGTCCCGCAGTCCAGGATGCAGACGCTGTCATAAAACAGGCCGGAAAACAGAAGTACTGCTTTCTGCGCCCGCTCTGTCTCATTGGCCAGCCAAAATAGATCCCGATCCCCCACCTTGCGGTGGGAAGTGATCAATTTAAATCCGCCTTTTAAAAACCGTACTTTGGAGTGGATCCCCAGCCCCCTTTCCACTATCCCCAGCGTCAGCAGCCGATCTAAAAGCGCCGAAAGCGCCGGATCGCGGAGTCCGTTTTCCACAGAGGCCTCCGGCAGGCGGCCGGCAAAATACACCCGTTTCCCGGCCAGCGCCAGCTGGTATAGCCTTTCTAAAGTTTTTAAAGACATGGCAAACACCGCCGGAACTACGATATTTTCAATTCCCGCGAAATCCGCTTCGGCAAAATATTCGTGATCAAACACAAAATACTCCACCCGTTCCCAGGCCAGCTGTTCCAAAACCCGGGTGTAGCTGTCTTCAATTTCCCGGCAAAGGGCCGAAAATTCCAGCTTGTCAAAATCCCGGTAATCGCTGATATAGCCGGTAAAGGGCTGCTTCCGGTCAAACACCATATCCCCCATCAGCATCCAGGCGCTGTCGCCCGGATAGAAAACCACTGTATCCGCCGCCAGCCTCCCCTGGGCGTTTACAAAGCTGGCCCGCTTGGCGTAGTCTGCGATTTGGTCAAAATATTCCCAATACGGATTCACATCGTAAAAATCCGGGGCAAATCCCATTTTTGCCGGATCCCGGTCTGTGTATACCCCATGGAGCACAATATGGTTTACGCCCCAGGCGGTCATACAGTTGATAGCCCGCCGGATGTCCGCCGGCGATAACCCCCAGTTCGCGCAGGCGCACGCCTCGCACATATACCGTTTTTTCTCCATTTGGGAAATCGTCTGCGCCTCCTTGAAATCCCGGGGTGAACGGCAGTCCATGCGCAGACTGTCCACGCCAGTGATGGTAAAGCACCGCATGGCCCGGTAAAAATCCCCAGTCTGCAGGGTCTGGTTATACAGGCTTTCCTCCCACAGATGCCCGGTCAAGCACAAGCCTTTTTCCTCTGCATAGCCAACTATTTTCTTGAAAAACCCGTCCGTGTATACCGCTGAAACCGCGTCATACCAACGCCACCGGGCCACAGTCCACCTTCCTTCCGCATCCCGCTCTGACAAAAGCGGCATCCAGACCCGAATGTCCTCCCCGAACCGTTCCCGATAGGTCTTCGCCACAGTCTCCGACCAGGCCAGCTTGTATCCAAAATCTCCCTCTAGATCCATAAATATGCTCTGAAATCGCTGACCAAGAGCGTCCGCCCGCTTGCAAAGCGGTGCGTAAATTTCCCGGATGATCACCTCTGCCGTCTGGGGATGGAGATAGTCGATTTCTGAGCCGGACGCGCTTTTGTCATGATACAGGGTATAGCAATAGAGCCGGCCCGGCCCCTGTACAGTGTCCCCCGCCGACCGCAGCGTAAGGGTTTTGCTTTGGATCTGCCCGGCCGCTGTGCCGCCAAATACAGCGAAAAAGCAGGGCGGCACTGTATATTCCCCCGTAACCTCTATCCGGGTATAATCCAATGACTGCCCCCGGGGCATATCCGGGCACAGGGCATGGCCGCCATACATTCCCCCGGCTTCATCGCACACACCGAAGGGCAGCCTGGCAGTCTCCGCCGCTGTTTTCAGCAGGGAAAAATATCCGCCGCTCAAAAAATGCTGCTGGTTTGATCCCCGTTCCTGAATATATCCCGCGCTTACGCCCTTTCGTTCTAAATCCCGCACCAGCTGGGCAAAATCCACCGCGTCACTGTTCAGAAACAAAAAGCTGTATAGGGAAAAAGTGTCCGGGGGATTCTGAAACTTTTCCTCCAATTCCGAATACGTACATTCTGTGTTTAAATACCAAACCTGATTGATCATGCTGACCCCCTCCCGCCTATTGAAGTTATCCTTTCCAATACGGCCTTATCCCGATTCATAAAGCCAGCGGCTCTCTCTATATCAGTAAATTATACCAGGCCGCCGCCCAAAACGCAATCTTAGATTACGAATGCCTAGCTCCACGCCATACGAAAAGGGCACAGGAGAAAACCCGGCCGGCTTTTCCTGTGCCCTCGGCTGACTGCCCGCAAATTATTTCAGCATGGAAATGATCTGATCGATCACCGCCGCGTCCTGAGAGCTGTCTAAAATCTGATCCTGATCGCTGACAACAATCAGTCCCTTATCGTCCCAGAATACCTTTTTCCCAAGGACCGTTTCGCACAGTACGCGAAGCGGCACCATAGTCCGGTCCTCAATTACCTGTGCCGGCACGTCCATGACCGCCGCCTCCGCGCCGTTGATCAAAAGCTTTGCGTCGCCTAGCACCATGGTGGCGGTCTGCCCGCCCAGCTGGATCGTTACTGTCCTAGTATCTGGATCCCAGCCTACCTCGCCGCCGAAGCTCTCCGCAATGAACCGGGCAGGAACCAGTGTTCTGCCGTCAATGATTTGCGGCATAACTGCGGCGTTCTGGCTGTCGATCTTGGCCGCCTGTCCATTCACAAACGCGTTTGCGCTGTTTGTCCGCAATACGACGGCATCCCGCACCTGCTCGGGAACCGTCTGGGTTACCGGCACCGTCACTGTGCCGCCCTGGGCTGTAGGCAGCGCCACCGCGGCTTCCGCATATTTGTCCGCCCCAACCATTTCGATCTTCGGGCCTACTGTAGACAGATCTAATGTATTGCCGTATTTAGCGCTGGCTTCCGGTGTCAGTTGATAATTCCTGTTGGCGTAATCAACAAACATACTGGTATCTTGTGTGTACACGTTATTGGTTACCTCATGCCGGGAAGCGTTTTGATATGTGGGGCTTGTGCCCTCGCCCAGCTTCATGACGGCCTGATGCAGGGGCATGGAGCTGTTGACAATTAGGTTGTTCTTTGCTTCATAATAATCTTGGGCGCCTGCTTCCCCGGACTTTAGGATATCGACCCATTCCATAACAGTTGGGTAATTTGTCCGCCATTCCGCCTGCACCTTCTGGCCGATTTCGCCGCCGGCAAAAATTGGCCAGCCCAGGAAAAACCGGGTGTATGGGAACAATGGGTCAATGGTTTCCCGGGTAAGCTCCTCCGGGATGACGATTGCCGTATCTGTTACGCCCTCGCTGACCTGCAATGGGGTGAAGCAGTCAACAAATACGTTATTATTAAACTTATCGTTTGTCTTGATAAACGTCCCTCTGGGGATATTGACAAACACGTTGTTTTCAAATTCCACGCCGCCGCCGTAGCTGTTATCAAAGGCTACGCCGGACCGCTGGGAGAACATGGAGGTGGATGAGGTAATTTCATGCTCCGGCGTGGTGTCGTGGAAGTAGTTGTCAATAAACTTAATGTCCAGGTTCGGGTACTGATAATTTAGATAAATCAGTCCATTGTCGTTGGATTCGCTCATGCCGTCGTAAAGCTCGTTTCCCTGAATTGTGGCAACCGTTGTATTGCCGTTGATGATTGCCGCCGGGGTATGGCCCAGCCGGTTATTTTTAATATCAACGCCATGCACTACATTCAGGTTAATGGCCGATCCATAGGTTCGCTTATACATTGACACATTTTCAATGACACAGTTTTCAATATAGTGGCCGGAAAGCTCGTTCTTATACACATTCCCGCCGGCAATGGTCACGCCTGCATTGCCCACATTATTGATCCGGCAGCCGTACAGGCCATGGTTTTTCCCCTCTACCTGCTTATCATCCTGGAGCCAGTAGTTATACTGCTTCTGCCACCAGTCGTCGCCCGCCGCTGTATCGTTATAGTCTTCCCAGGCCATTTCACCAAAGTTGGAATAGGGAAGCCCGGTCCTGTCGCCGATGGCAACTGCCTGGGCGCCGAAATTGTTAAAGTCACAATATTCCAGCCGGAAATTTTCGCCGCCGTCGATCTTGATCGCGGAGCCCTTGGAATTTTCAAAGCTGAGGCCGGAGAAGGTCACGTTGGAGGTGTCCTTTGTCGTAATCATCCAGTTTGTGTCTAAGAGCGTCACATTCAGGGTCTTTTGGCTGATGTCCCCGTTGGGGTATACATACATGATACCTGTGTTTTTATCCACATAATATTCTCCCGGCGCGTCCAGCTCGTCGAGGATATTAAAGATAAAGAAGTCCATATTTGACTTGACGCCCAATGGCAGCGGCGCCACTGTGGTAATTGTTTGATCCGCAGCGTTGATGTTCACCTTGGCCTCGTCGTGATAGAACAGATAATATAAATGGCCGAAAATATATACATCCTCGTAGCCCTCATATTTAGAAATCCGCCGCTCGGTGTATTTGAATGTGGATGGCTCTGTCGCGCCGCCGTCTTTGACTACGTCGCCTGTTTTCAAAAACTGGGTCAGCGGGTGGGTATCGGCATACCAGCCGCCGGATTTGTTGGGGTACCGGGCCAGCCACAATGCCTGCTCCCCGTCAAAGGAATAGATCGGCCGGCGGATTACGGTACTCTTGCCCTCGGCCGCCTCCTGGTCTGTTCCTTGATATGTACCGGCAAAATGATAGGTATCATAAATTTGCGTATAGTAGTCGTTAATGTTGTTATACCCGTTTTTCGCCATATAGGATTTGATGTCAATCTGACGGATGTTTTCCTTTGCCTTGGCGTTAGACCAGCGCATCAGGATATCCTCATTGGTTACTGGGGTGAATTCGCTGCCGGGGATCTTGATCCCCCCCTCAAATACCGCCTTTTCGCCCGGATAAGACCGGTAAACAATTTTCCCGTCTGCCGTCCCGGAGTCCTCTTCGGTAAACTGCAGCTCTTCCGTCCAAGGATAGGAACCCCCGCGGAATACAACCGTAATGCCATTGGCAGGCATCCCGGCGCTTTTGATCTGCCGGACCTTATCCCGGGCGCCTTTCATGGTGGCCAAGGGCGCGGCCTCGCTGCCGTCATTGGCGTCGTTCCCGGTGGGGGAGACATAGACGATGGTTCCCGTCAGTTCCTCCGCCCATGCGCCGGGCATAGCCGGAACCAGCAAAGCCAGGGAAACCAAGGCTGTCATGATTTTTCTCATCAGCTTCATACTTCATGTTCCTTTCTTTTATAAATTATTCTCTATAATCTGCGCCTTGGCAAGGGGAACCATGCCGCGCACACTATCCCATAAATATGCCCGTAAAAACCGGACTGCCGCAAGCTGGGTCTGGTCAAATACGCTGTCCAGCAGAATTGTACAGCTGTCCTCTGTTAAGCCGGAAATTTCTCCGCGGCCCGCCTTCACCGGCTTCATCTCCAAGAGCTTCCCCTGTTCGTTATAGCCCGCAATCAGAAAGGTATACGGATACTCGGCCAGATACTGGTTATCCGCCGTCATGGCCAGGGTCACTGCCCCGCCCTCTGCCGACATAGTAAACACCGGCTGGATAATATCATTAACGCTTTGGGTGGTAATGATATTCCCTTGCAGAAGCCGGCCGCCGGCGTTTACTGTCAGGGTATAGTCCGAAACATCCCCCGCAAGCCGGAATGTGAATTGGTAGGCGCCGGTAATATCGGCAAACGTCTGGTCGATATGCCGGATTTCTCCGTCAGCGTCCCGCACCAGCAGGGTGACCCGGTCCGTATAGGTCAGAAGCAGATCCCGGCCCGATATGTTCACCATCTGGGTGGGCCCGTACCGGAGGCTGGAAAATTCACCTTCTGTTTCCGCCGGCAGCGGATGCTCCGCCGCTGTATATTCGGCCGCGCCTGCAGTCCCTTGGGGGCCCACCTGGGATAACGACAGCGAGCAGCCGTATCCGGGGGCTGTAATTTCGTAATTCCCATTGGCATAATCCGCCAGCATATCCGTCTGGCTGGTATAGACGTTGCCGGAAATCTCCCGGTACATAGCCTCCGGCCCGGTATACGTCTTCCCTGCCAGTTCCTCCGGCGTAAAATGGTAATAAGTCAGGTGGTTTTCATACAGTTCCCCATCGTTGGTATTGATGATCAGGTTATCTTTGACCTGCATAAAGCCAAGCTCCCCGCAGGTTCCCTTTTCCGTCAGATCCATCCAGTTCATCATGGACGGATACTGCCGGTACCACCGTTCCCGGAACTGCCCCTCAATGCTCTGGGGATCATTGGTATCCCCGGCAAAGATGGGCATGGAAAGATAGGTTTTATACGTAACCATGCTCTGGGAATTATCGCCTATGCCGTCCCGGAACCGGGTGCCCGTCTCCGGGTCGTCCGCCAGGTTTGCCCAGCTGGCCCGCAGGGGGTACTCCGGCGGCTGGGCGGCTTTCCCGCCGCCCTTAACCGGGTTATAGCAATTGATAAACAGGTTATCCGACACATTGGTGCCATTGGCATACCAGACCCCATAAGGAAGGTTTGCAAAAATATTATTCACATATTCGTATCCGCCGCCGGCAGGCGCGTTATCAAAGGCTACCGCCCCCCGCTGGGGGCCGGGCCAGTGCCTGTCGGTTTTCAGTTCCACGTCAGACGGTACGTCATGGAAATAATTCCCTTCAAACCGGATATCCAGCACTGGGGTCTGATAGTTCAGGTATACCAGCGCATTATCATAGCTCTCTGTCATACCGTCGAAAATCTCGTTACTTTTGATCAGCAGCTTATAGGCCGTGCCGTTGATTACCGCCCCGGGGATATGGGAAAGGGCGTTGTTTTCAATATACGCTCCGAATACCTCGTTCAAACAAATGGCGCCAGAGTACGTCCGCTTGTGAACCCCAGCGTATTGTATATCGCAGTTTCGAACAAAATAACCGCATTCCTCGTCTCGGTATACATTGCCGCCGGACAGCCAGACCGCATTCGCGCCGGTATTCTGGATGATACAGCGTTCCAGCCCGTGGTTGCGGCCGGTAGCTGCCGTGCCTTTTTCCGGCGCCATCCAGCGCCGGTACTGGGCTTGGGCATGTTCCTCCACAGAAATTGTTGAATCGTCCGGTCTGGGTTCAAACACCTTTCCCTGATTTTCACCAATGCTGACCGCCGTTACGCCAATGTTAGAAAAGGTACAATCCGCGAACCGGACGCTGTCTCCGCCGGCAATACTTGCCACAGAGCCCTTTGTATTTTCAAACGTAATCCCCTGGAAGGTGATGAAAGAAGCATCCTTAGCGGTCAGCATATACGCCTTGTCAAACATGGCCACATTCAGCACAGTATCGGAAAAATCCTCCCGGTATACATACATTTTCCCCGTTTCCGTATCAATATAATACTCCCCCTGCTGGTCTAATTCCTCCAAGATATTCATCAGCAGAAAGGGCATGTTATCCCGCACCCCATTATTCAGGGTAGGGGCGGATATAGTCTTGCTTTCCGGGTCGATCTGTGCCCGATCTTCATCATGCCAGAAGGCATAGCAAAGATTTCCGTATATGTATACGTCCCCCCGGCCGGCATAACTGGAAATCCGCTGTATGGTTTCCGGCGTCTGGTTGGCATAGCTGAATGTATTGGGCGGCATGCTTTCGTCTACCCGGGTTTTTAAAAATACCGTCAGAGGATTCTCCTGGGCGTAAGCGCCGCCCGCCTTATTGGGGTATCGGGCCAGCCACAGCGCCTGCTCGCCGGCAAAAGAATAGGTGGGCCGCCGCAAAGGCGCGGCCTGCCCCTCCGCCGCTTCTAACGGCGTTTTCCGGCAGGTGCCGCTCATGTCGTAATGGTCAAAGGTCTGGGCGTATTGATAATCCGCTATGCCCTCATACCCAGCCCTGGCAAATACGGCCTTGATATCAATCTCCCGTACCCGGCCCGGATCCGGCAGCCGGGCTGCCACCGCGGGATCGGATACAGTCATAAATTCCTCGCCGAACGCCTTGGCGCCGCCGGTAAAATATACCTGCTCTCCCGGATAGCTCCGGTACACAATAGGGCGCTCCGCTGTACCGGAATCCGCATTTGTAAAGCTTATCGTTTCAGACCAGGGATACTCCCCCGCCCGGAACACCACAGTAATCCCATCCTGAGGATAAGCACCCCGGCGTTTGATGCTCCGGATCTTATCCCGGGCGCCTTTGATCGTCTTTAGCGGGTCGGCCAGGCCGCCAGTACCGCTGTCGCTGCCGTCTGGCGATACATAAATTACCGCGCCGGTCGGGCTGTCCGCCAAGGCCGGCGGCCCGGGCAAAATAACCGCAGCCAGCATACAGCACAGGGCCAGGGTCTGGATTCTATGCATAATCACTTTCATTTTTCCCTTTAAACTCACATCTCTTCAATGGTGTACGCCAGATCCGAAATCTGATCCGCTGTCAGCTCTAAATCGATTTTTGATAGTACGATGAGCCCGGTTTCCGCGTCATAAGTTACCTTATCCAGCGCCAGGATCTGGGATGTTGTATACATATCCAGATATGTCCTGTCGTCAATCAGCTTAGGTTCCTCGTTCATGGCGGAGCCCATCAGGCCCTTGAAGCTCTGGAAGCCTTTTTTATCCACGGAAAATACCGTTTCCGCTTCTGCGTCCGGGGTTTTTACAGAAACCGTCCTGGTTTCCGCGTCCCAGGTTACCGGATAGCCAAAGCCCTCCATAACACCCCGATAGGGCATATAAACGGCGTCGTCAATTTCATCCGGATAAACGCTGATGCTGTTTTCATCATAGGTGAATAGATTGCCCTTGCCAATGGCCTGGTTATAGCCAATCCGGCCTACAAACCCATTTTCCAAAACATACTCTACCGGATCAATATAGGCCACATTGGAATATACCGTACAGCCGCCGACATTTGCCGTGCACAGGGCGTATAAGCCCACCTCCTGCTCCGCCAGCAAGAGCTCTGTACCCGTTTCCCCCTCGATGGCTTCGAAATCGGCCAGCTCGGTGGTCTTGGTTACCGGATCGTATACAAAGTCCGGCCCGCTGAGATACCAGCTCATTACCGGCTCCAGCGCAGTTTCCGTATTGGATACGGAAATCACCTCCGCCTCCGCCTTGCCTGTTTCTGGATTGTAACCCGCTAAAACCGCCGGGAACTGGTAATCCTCGCCGGCTTCGGTCTCATAGAGGGTGATCCCGCCCACACTGCCGCCGATATTGAAATAGCCTGCCTGGGCGACGGACCGGTCCGCATCCATGGCACCAAACATAACGTCTCCTAGCCGCAGGAACAAATAGGTTCCCTGTTCGGTATCAATGGCGCCGCACTTGACGTTCATTTTCTCGTCCTGGGGCAGGGTATAATTGTAGTTCGCCAAATAACCCGTCTTCCCAGCGCTGTTAAATACCTGGAATTCCACATTGCCGCTTTTCACGATCATCACATAACAGGTGGTGGCCCAGCACCGGTTTGTCGGATCCTTGGCCCGGAACTGGAATCCTGCCCATTGATCCCCTTCAAAGTGAAAGGCCATGTCGCAGTCGATAAATCCGTTGATGTCCTGGCTGCCAAAGCTGACCACCTGCTCCCCGGCATCCGGGAAGCCGTAGCCATCGCCGTCTT
This sequence comes from uncultured Clostridia bacterium, assembly GCA_965151315.1. Taxonomy (GTDB): domain Bacteria; phylum Bacillota; class Clostridia; order UBA1381; family UBA1381; genus Avimonoglobus. Next base: position 14,451 of record CBCTZG010000021.1, on the reverse strand, counting down.
TTGTAAGCTCTGCTGCGCCTTCTGAATAAACCAGCTGGTCTGGATCCGCCAGTGCGGCATTGATATCAATCCGCTTGCCGGCATCCCCATCCGCCGCATACGCGGCGGATACGGACAGGACCAGCGCCATGATGATCCCTGTAATGATTTTTTTCATCCGCTCACCCTCATTCTATAATAATATAAAATCCGCGTTCGTGCTGCCAGCTGCCGCCCCGGTAGGTCAGGACACGGTCGCCGACGCTGATGTCCGCCCAGTCTGCCTGTTCGTAGGTATTCCGGTTGCTGTTATACCGCAGCACACTGCCGAAATACTGTCCATCGGAATATCCCCGGAACAGCATTACCTCATTTTTGTCGTCCGTATTCCAGGCTACAATCCCCTGATAATTGGGATCCGCCATATCCAGCTCACTGGTCCGGAGCCGGATGCCATGCTCCTCTAAAGCCGTCACGGTCCCGTTTACAAGCATCCTGGCCCGGGCTGTGGAGAAATCGTTATTGCTGTAATCGCCTGCCAGATCCTCTGCACGGCAGGCCATGGCCCACGCTGTGACATTCCCGTTCATGGGATTGGTCTGATACAGAATTACGTCTCCCCGCCGGATATCCTCCCACTGGATCGTATCCTTCGGATACCGGGAGCCTCTTCCATAGGTCGTGTTGATGGGGTCTAAGGAGGAGTTTGTCATTTCATCTTCCCCGTCCTTCATCAAGGATACAAGTACGCCGTTAGAGTTCGATGTATTGACGGTATAGCCAGATACCTTCAATTCGATCTCGTCTGATTCATTCAACGCCGTATCCACCTGGGATACCGCTAAGATCTGCACGTTTTCCCCTAATGTGGATTCTACCTCCATATCCATTTCTACCACCAGGAATTTGTAAAAGCCCAGCCGGGTCCGGTTGTACGCCTTGAAGCTGCCAAAGCTCATATTCTCTACACCATTCATCCATTCGCCTAATGTCATGAACTGGCACTTATCCTCATCGTCAGATATACACAGAACATAGGTCAGCATATCGTGTACATCCAGATACGTCTTGCCGGTATCCGATACGATGGTCAGTACCTGCCGGTATATTTTGGAGTCGATATTTTCCGTATTATGGGTATAGGAAAGCCGCAGGGATTCTTCTTCCTCATCTGTTTTCGGGATCGCGTCACCCTTCGTTGTATCGGCGACTACCAGGGTCGCCAGCTCCTCCCCGCTGCTGGCCAGGGTGAAGGACACAAGCTGTTTTTCGATTTTGCCCGTGTCGTCGGCCAGCTGGCTGTATATCTCAGAAGCGGCTGTCTTCTTCCCATTTTTCTCCAAACCAACACCAAACTTGATCTTTTTATCCGCCTTGCTGTTGTATTTTTTGATCCCGGTTTCATCCATGATCTTAAACTGCACCACGTCCTCCGCTTCCTCGTAGCCAATTTTGATCAAAAGGCCGTACCGTGCATCTTCAAAGCTGAGATAATCCGTAACCTTCCCATTTTTGTCGACAAAAAATGTGGTGGTTTTCCCTAGCACTGGGGAAAGGTCGGTTTTCGGGACCACCTCGTATTCCTGGCCGTCGATCACAGCCGTTTGATCGCCGGCATCATAGTTTGTCAGGGTTCCTTCTACCTCTCCGGTATATACGAACAAGGTCCGCAGGGTTTTATCTTTGCTTTCCGCATAGGAAATCACGGCATTTGTGTCCAGGAGCTTGATGTCCATATAACTGGCCCCGTAAATCAGGTTGGTCGTCACATTATTCTCTTCCAGGGACAGAAAATTCAAATTGCTGCTGTTTTCTTTCAAGGTGATCCGCGTGGCAGACACGGTGCTGACTACATAATTTTGATAATCCCAAATAATCACCACATCGATCTTCCCGTCGCCGTCATTATCCACCAGCTTCAGTTCGCCATATTCCGGCTTGACATCGCTGTCCGCCGGGGCTGCTAACGGGCGCCCGTTATATACATAATACGCGTTCCCGTCCACACTGTAAGTCTTCCGCCGGTTCCCGACCTCCGCTGCGATCTCCCTGGCCGTAGCGGCGTTTAACAGGTCGTCGTAAGCAATTTCCGTAATCTCCGCCGCCTTTACCGGCTCCATATACATGACCAGGTTATCTTCCGTCACATAATAGTCGACCATGACGCCCAGATAATCCATGACCTTATCCATCGTTGTCTGATGGTACTGGAAGTCAATCTCAATGCCGTCCTCTTGCTCTATACCGCCGCCGTATACCGCGCCGGCCTTTACCGCCGTAACCATACCGGTTTTTTCTTCCAGGCCATACAGCTTTTTAATCATCAACTCTTCGCTTTTCTGAAAATTCAGGCCCTGCTGTGTCCCAGCCGTCATCCGGATATAATAGGTATGCAGCATTTTGTAAAACAGCAATGCGGTTTCCCCTTTTGTGATCTGCGTCTGGCTTTCCGGCTGGATTGTCACCTCCGCGTCCTCCGCAGCCATGCGGTACCCTTCCTCCCCAGGCGCCAGTACGCTCGCATACTGGTTATATCCCAGCGCCGCGGTAATCAGCTTCAGGGCTTCGGAATAAGTAATCGGGTCCTCCGGCCGGAAGCTGTCGTCGCCGTATCCGTCGGCTACTTCCTGCTTTACCAGAAAAGAAATCGCACCGTAAGCGGGATGTTCGGGCCCTACATCATCAAAATACTGGGCGCCGGTCTCACTTGGATCCATCCGCAGAACCGCCGCCAGCGCGATGGCAAAATCCCCTCTTGTGATCATCTGGGCGGCTGTATCCGGCATGAAGCCGCCTACGCCAAGCGCTGTCAGGAAGCTGATCTCCTTATCGTAGCTTCTGGCCACCGTGCTTTGTTTTGGCGCCGCAATGGTAAAGCCCATGAAGAACATCATCACCGCAAGCGCCGTGCTCATCGTTCTTTTCAATACTCCCATTTATTGAGCCCCCTTTATCATATCTACCGCCTTTTTAAGCATAACGGCCATTTCTGCCCGGGCCGCGTTTTCACCCGGCGCAAACCGGTCGTCTTCCCGGCCTGTCATAATACCTGCGGCAAAAACCTTTGCAACGCTGTCCCGGGCCCATGGACTGATGTCGTCTGCGTCGGCAAAGCTTATCTGGCCGGCTTCTGTCAAGCCCAGGGCCTTCGCCATGATCACAGCCATTTGCTCTCTTGTGATATATGCGTCCGCGCCAAAGCTGCCGTCCTCAAAGCCGTTGATATAGCCCTGTTTCACTGCGGCGGCTACCGCAGACGCATACCAGTCGTCTGCCTGCACGTCGGTAAACGCACCGTCATACGTTGCCGCTTCCAGCCCCAGCGCTTTTGTCAGCGCACTGACAAATTCCGCCCGGGTAACCGTACCAGCCGGATGGAACGTACCGTCCCCGTAACCGGTCAGGATCCCTGCCTGGGTTAGGGCCTGGATGCTCGCATATGCCCAATGGCCGTCCGGCACATCGGAGAAATCCGTCGTCTGCCCCGGCTCCGGCGGAATAACCTCCGGCCTGTCATTATCCGCGTTCTGGGGCGCGTAATTCTGCAAAATCACCATCCCGCTGCCGCGGTTTCCGGAGGACGAACCGCCTCCCCCGCCGCCACTGCCGCTGCTGCCGTTCTCCTGTTTCGGGATTAAGAGGGGCTCGGACTGGACTGTTTTTCCAGTTTCATGTCGATTTGCCGGGGTAACCTCAAACATTACATATTTCCCGCTGTAGCTTGCCGCGCTGCCCAGTGTCGTTCCGGTCTGGCCGCTAATCACGGAAAACGGCCCGGATTTGGAGCTGGCGCTGTACCACTTCATCGTAGTACCGGCTTCCGCCTCCTGATCGTCCGCGTCGGGATCCACATACGCGTAGCTGCCGGTAATGGTGCCGCCTGCGTTGCGCACAGTTACCCACTGGGCCTCACAAATTGTCCCAGCCACATCTAAAATACTTACATTATCTACATAGATCTCGCCCGTATTGCAGGCCAAGCGGATTGTGTTGAATTTTTCCTCCATATCTACAGCAACTTTTTCTACACCGTCCACATACAGGACCGCCTTTCCGGCGGACTGGCAGATCACCGCCTGGTGCCATCCAGCGCTGAGGCCGCCGGTCTGGACGGTAAAGGTCTGCTCTCCTGCCGTTACTGTAAATTCCGCCGGTGTTGCTTCCCCCTGATAAAACCAGCCGGCAAAGCAATCCCCCTGAAATTCACTGGTAAAGCTTTGAGGCTCTGCTCCCAGCAGCAGGCAATTCCCGTCTAAGGGCTCTGCCGGCTGTTCGCCGTCGTCAAAGCCCTGTGTATACAGGGCATTATAGACCATCAGCATCCGCTTTTCCGATACTGCCGGCTGCCCGCCCTCGTTGCTTTTCGTAAAGGTGACTGTACAAATGCCCCGGTTCTGCCCCGTGAAAACACCGTCAGCATACGTAACAATATTCTCATTATCCACTGCATACCCTAGAGCCGCGGCATTGATAAAGTTCTGTTTTCCGGAAGCAAAGCTTGCATAGGCTCCCGGGAACTCTATCGTTTCGGTTTCCCGGAGATAGTCTTTTTCCAGCCGAACATCCAAAGCAGTATATACGCCTGTGGATACAAAAGTCAGCCGGCTGTCGTAAACGCCGTCCTGCAAGTCTGTCCAGGACAGCGTATAGGTGGTTTCCGGCTCCACTGGATCGGCAAAATACACCTTATCCCCAGTTACGGTCAGCGCCACTTCTTCCGTATCGTTTTTATAAATTTTGACGTTTTCCAAACGCGGCGCGCCGCCGTCTGCCAAAACGACGGCTATTCCGCTCTGCAGTCCAGCCAGGGAAGCATCGTTTTCCCCGAACAGGGTCTGGCCGTTATCCAGTCGAAATTCTACCTGCTGATCAGCGGGATCGATCTCCCCATTTTCATAGTAGGCGCCAATGGCCCCATCTAAAATCCGAATAAAATCCGCGTCTGTTTCCATCCCGCTTCTGTCTGCCGCCAGCAGGTTCTCCGCCGCCCGGGCCTTGCCGGCTTCGCTGAGTGTATTATAAAAATGCCCCTCCGCATTAAAATGGCTGATCATCATCCCGATGTCTTCCGCCGCCAGCTGGCTGCCCTGATAATATGCCCGTACGCCGGCCGCCAATGCTTCCTCTAGCTTTGGTGTATCGGTGATGCCCGCCTTGTTTTCGTCAATATAGCTGATCACCGCCTGGCTTCCCGCTTCTGACAGGGCTGAAAACTCCTGATATGCTTCCGTTGTCCCCGCGAAGGTTTTCAGATACATAGGGATCTCTTCCGGCAGCATCTGCGGGTAGTCGGTTTCTTCCATGAATTTAATCTCCAGCTTGAATAGGTGGGACTGATTCTTGGGATCCATGTCATATCCCGCCGTAATCGCTTCATTCCGCAGGATATACGCCGCCTGGGTTTCCCCGGCTTCAATCTTTTCCACCAGATCCCGGGTTATATCCATGTTGGGGATCTCAAAGTTCTGGTTATTCCCAACTGCGTGGTATACGTCCGAGTAAAACTTATCCGCCTCGGAAGCCGGCTCGAAATTTTCCATCTCAATATCCCGCTCCACGCAGGTAGGCGTCAGGTAGGACAGCGCGTTGGGGTCCTCCTGCTGCCGGCCCCGGACAAAGGCGGTGACCTTTGCGGATTTAATCATCTCTACATTTGTAATCCCAGACAGATCAAAGATGACTTTCAAGCCCTTGGTAGATCCCCACTCTGTAGAAATTACGCCCTCTGGGATATAGCTTAAGGTACCACTGGCGTCCTTACGGTCTATGACAATATCCCATGGCTGTTCAATGGTCATCGTCTGCTCAGCGTATGCTATCAGGCCTCCGGCCTGTAGAAGCATTACGCATACCAATATATAAGAAACAAATTTTTTCATAGATGTTCCCCCATTACTCTCTTTTGCGGCCAGGGCCCGCATCCGGCGGGGCCGGCTTGCCCCGCCGGATGCCGGACCGGCCCTGCCGCCAGGCCGTACGGTGTTTCAAGCGATTCTCTTAGTCCACCGTTGTTTCCAAATAGCCGCAGTATGGCTGGATCGTTTCTTCATCCGCCCAGCAGAATACCCGTACGCAGACGCCGTCAGGGCAGTCAAAAGCGAAGTCAAAAACGTCTGTCTCTGTGATCGTATCTGCGCCATAGGTCTGGCAGGCCAGCATCTGGTTATCAGCGCCGTAAACCGCCGCTGCCAAAAATACGCTTTTCTCCGCGCCAGTCTTATTCTCAATGGTCACGCTGCCGGTGATTTCCCCCTCCGACTTTGCGGCGCTAAGGCCGCTGGTTACGACTGGGTCAACAGCAAAGTTTTCAATGGCGGCTTCAAACTCCTCTACGGTGTTGATCGGGTACTGCGCCAGCGACGCCGCAATATTTTCCGCCGTGTCAGCGGCAAAGAAATCGTTGATGTAAATATAGGCTTCGACCGCTTCCGCCTTCCCGGCCTGATCCGCCTGCTGGTACCGGCTGAAAAGCTCCGCGTTGTTCACATATTCCACCGTGATGCCAACATTGCCCCTGAGCCGCATATTTACAAAATCTGCGTTATGCAGGTAATCCCTGTAGAGCATATAGTATAACGAGCCTGTATCGCCCATAGCTTTTACATCCTCAGTAATGTCAAAATGCAGGGTGAAATCCGCCGTTGTCCCGGCGTCATTCCATTCTAAGGCGGCTGTGTCATAGTAGTCGTACGCCGCCGTCTTTTCTTCTGAGGGGATAAGCCCATCCGCCTGCTCTGTACGTACCAGGTACGCTTTTGCTGCATTGTCTTTACCGCCTACGTCGCCGGAGCCAGTCCAGCAAATCATATTCAAATCCGCCGACTGGATGAAATCCGCCATGGGGACCTCTAAGTTTTCAAACGCAAATTTCATCGCCGACGTAGGCCCGATAATGGTTTTATCATGGCTCCTCGGGTTGGTCGCCTGCAATTGCGCCAAATCCGTCACCTGCTGGTCCGGTTCCGGATATTTCACCGTCTGCTCATACAGATACGCAAAATCCGTACTTAAGCTGTCTGCCCGGAAAACATCAATTGTTTTGGAGGCTTCGTCAATCTTATCGGGCGCTTCCGCATACTGGGCGATGGCTGCCTCCGCCGCCGCCGCAAAGTCTGCGATGCTGGCAAAATTCCTGCCCGTCAGCTGGCTCGTTACCGCGGTTTTGCTTGCAAAGCCCGCGTACTGCCCGTATACGTCGCTGTCTGCTCCCAGCACAGCCTGAATGGCCTGGCTGATGACAGTCTCCTCTCCGGTCTGGTTGATCTCCGCCAGATACGCCGCTTCTACCGCCGGGCCAACCTTTGCGGCAAAGTCTGCGATGGATGTGTACTCCGCCTGGGCCGCCACCGCGCTCTTATCCTGCAATGCGTTGTATATCGCCAGTGTCTGTCCGCCGCAGGCGTAGCCAATTGCGTCCGCCATGGTTTCCGGTGTGATCCGCCGGACAAAGTCATAGTCGTTGACATAGGTTACTGTCAGATCAAACTTTTTACTGCCATTTTGATCGTCAAATCCGCCGGTCCCATTGTCCAGGGCGTTGCGCATAATATACGCCAGGGTCTGCTGGCCGGCAGCCACCCTCTCCACTAAATCCGGCGTAATATCTATTTGAATATCAAAGCTCTGCTGTACCCCGGTGTCATACGTATTGGAATAAAACCGCTGGTCGCCTTCTAAAATTTCAGCAGACGCGTCGGCGCTGTTGATCACGTCCGTTGCAAACATGTATGCCTGGCCGGTTGTAGGGTTGTTAGACTGCCGGTTCTGTGCGTTAAAGCGCACCTTCGCCGACTTGATCATCTGGGGATATTGGATACTGCGGGCGTCAAATTTCACCTTCAGCACATTTAGATTGCCCCACTCTGTCCCTAAAACACCCGCTATAGTATATGTCTGTTCGCCTGTTTTCACGATCTGACGGATATACGTATCCCGCATAACCGTCTGTGTAACCACATTTGAGTAAATATCCTCCGGCAGGAGGTTTTCGCCGGTATAGCTCTGGATTGCCGCTTTTGCGGCGCTTACAAACTGGCTGTAGCTGTTGATTTCCGCCGCTTTCAGCTGCCCGTAAACATAGCTTTTATTGTTAAAGCCCTGGAACTGTGCGTACTCCGCGCTCTGCGTCCCGAGTGCTTCCGCGATATACCCATCAACCGCCGTCCAGTTTTCCGCAGCAATCGCGGCCTGGATCTGTGTGAGCATCTCGGTATCGGCTATGGCGTCAATGGCTTCCCGGATAGCTTCCCGCAGGGCGTCTAAAGTATCGTAACCGCCGGCCCGGGCCGCCTGGTCGATGGTTGACCGGTCGGCTAAAGCTTCATATTTTGCATACTCTGTCTCGTCCAGCAGGAACTGGATATACGCGCCGATATTTTCCGTAGTCTGGATATTTTCCAAAAACTCTGCTTCTGTATAATAGCTGACGGTTACCTCTGTAGACCGGCACTCCGTCGTCACATACAGCGTATCCGCCGGATCCTGCCAAAGCATATATGCCACCAGGTTATTCCCCTGGGCCAGCTGCGTCTTTACATACTCGGTAATATCCGCGTCCTGTACATAGACGACAGGGTCTACCCGGCTCCCCTGGCCGAGCTTTTCCATCTGTTCTTCTGTATAGTCATAACGGTAAGCCGTCATGCCTGGGTCGCCCTCCCGGGCCTCGTCCTCTACCACGGCCGTATTGGTTACCCATACGTTGTCTTCTCCGCGCACCGCGTCCATATCCGCCAGGCTTTCGACCCCCGGATACACCGCCGTGGGGCCAAACAGGGTCAGCACCTTATCGTCGTAGGCCCGGAAGGTCCCTTCCGCGTCGCCTGGAAACTGGAGCCAATAGTCATATGCGCCGGTGTCAATATCTTGCTGCGTCAGGCCTTTCTTTTCAAAATCCCGGGTATAGCCTTGCACCGTTACCTTCACTGCTTTGATTAACTCTGCGGTATCGGCGAATTTGCTGAAATCGTAGATGATTTTTTTACCTACATCCTGTCCCCACATATTGCCCAGGACGCTGCCGCCGCTTGGTGAACTGATTCCCGTTTTGGGGTTGTATTCCACGTCGAACATTCGCCCATCAGATTTTTCCATCCCCTCGTGCCAGCTGTTGAACGAAACCTTAAACGTACTTCCCGCAAGGATGGGGTCGTCCGCCGCCGCCCCGGCCGGAATCTGCACGAACGCTGTGGCTGCCATTGCCAAAGATAACGCTAAAGAGATCAACTTCCCAAATGTTTTTTTCATTTTTTCATTCCTCTCTTTCCCGGTTTATTTGTTCTGTAAAAATTCATCTACCTGCCTTTGCAGCTCCGCAATGATCTGATCGTCGCCGGCTGTTTTCAGTTTTTCTTTATATTCGCTGTAGTGGGCTTCCCAATCGGGTACCGCGCCGGCGTCCAGCGGCTTGCGGTACTGGGTGGTAATGGCCGCCGTCTGGGAGAGCATATCCTGGATCTGGGAAACGTCCGGCTGAAATCCCATTAGCTTCGAGCGGTTCGGTGAATTATTGACCTCCTCAAAGGCCCACTCGTTGTAGCCGTCGGGCTCAGACTGGATGTTGTAGGCCAGAGACGTGTTGCCCACGATCCATTTGTACAGGCCATAGCTGTCGTTAGCTGTGGGGGAGCTGTCGTAGCTGGTTTCGATCCGGTTCTCGTTGATTTTTTTGTAGTCCGTTCCCTCAATGCCAAATACCAGCAGGTTAAAGAGCTCTTTATCTGTCTGCAAAAGGTTCAAAACCTGCATAGCCTGTTCCTTGTATTTACTGGATTCCATAATTGAAGTACCGCCGGCTAAAGCCTTGTAGCCGATATACGGCTCCATGTCGTAAGGGATGGTAATGATCTCATTGCCGTACTGCTTGGACAGGGTTTCTGCCACATAGGGGGAATACACTTCATCCCAAAACAGGTTCCCTTCGGGCTTTCCATTGTAATTGGCCTCGTCAGTACAGGAAAGGGCGTCCGAACGGATATAGCCCTTTTCCATCCATTCCCGTGCCGTTTGATACCGGATGTCTGCGTCTGGGTTGGCATAAATATTAACCACTTCACAGGTATCATCGCCGTAGCGGACACCGTATGACCCGGTAATAGTATCATAGCCCTTCAGGTTTAAAATCGAGGTGGATTTGAAGTTCACGCCGGAAGCCTTTACGTCGGCACAGAACTGATCCAGGATCTCATAGACCGCCGGCGACCATACCGGCGAAGAATCTATGGCGGCCCGCAGTGCGTCCACATCCAGGAACTTGTCGGCGTATTCCTTTAAAATACAGATGCACCGGGTCTGGCCCATCATCTGGTAGCTGGGGATGCCGTAGATCTCATCCCCCACGGTTTCATAGTCCCAAAGCCACGCCGGCAGCGCCTGCTTTACATCCTGGCCATACTCGTCTAACAGGGCCTTCATGGGTGCGAAGGTACCGTTGCTAACCTCTGTGGCAAAATCCAGCCCATAGTTGTTGATGATGTCGATCTGCTCCCTCGCGGAAATCATCAGCATGACCTTCTGGTTATATTCCGCCAGGGGGATTACCTCAAATTCCACCGATACGTTGGGCAGCTTTTCGTGGAGCTTATCATTGAACGCGCTCCATACCGCCTGGGAATTTGCCTGCATACCCGGCCCCGGCATGATATACCGAAGTGTCACCGCCTCGTCCTCGGACGCGCCGCCGCATCCGGAAAGTAGCGTCCCCGCCATGACCAGGCTCAGAACGCCCGCCAGAAATTTTTTGAGTTTCATATTATTCTCCTTTCTATATCTACAGCCAAACCGGCCGCATAAGATTCCGTTTCCCTCAGCCCTTGACCGAGCCCACGACCAGCCCCTTGGAAAAATATTTCTGGAAAAAGGGGAACACAACCATCATCGGGCCGGCAGCCAGCAGGGCAATGGCGTAGCGCAGCGTCTCCGACGGCAGGGTCTCCCCTACCATAGCCGCCTGGGCTGTCCCCTGCAGATTTTTGATATAGTCCGCCTCGTTGATAATCCGCTGGAGCAGATACTGCAGGGAATACAAGTCGCTTTTCCGGATATATAGCAGGGAGGTGTTCCAGTCGTTCCATTTCGCCAGCACAGTGGTAAAGGCGATACAGGCGATGATCGGTGTAGACAGGGGCATGATGATCTTGGCATAGACCAAAAACTCGCTGGCGCCGTCTAATTTCGCCGCCTCTACCAATCCGTCGGGCAACCCTTTGAAAAAGGTCTTAAACAGGATTACATTCCACGCGCTCATCAGCCCCGGGAAAATATAAATCCAAAAACTGTTGCCGATCCGCAGATACTGGGTATTTAAAATGTAGCTGGGCACCAGGCCGCCGCTGAAAAACATGGTAATCATCAGGTAAACGGTCAGGAATTTTTTCTTGTTGTAATTGGACCGGGACAGCGGGTACGCCATCAGGGTCTGCACAAGAATAGATAAAACTGTCCCCAAAACGGTGTAGGCGATGGTCACCCGGTAAGCGCTGATAATCTGGTACGGGTTTTTCAGGGCCTGCTGGTAGGCTTCTAGTGTCCAGGTTTTCGGGATCAGCTGATACCCAAAGTCGATAACCGACTGCTCGCTGGAAAATGAGATGGAAACCATCAGTAAAATCGGCAGGATATATCCCAGGCTCATCAAAATCATCAGGGCGTTTAAAACCACGCTGCCTGCTGTAATTTTCTTTTTCATATTTTCCCTCTACCTTTCTGCTGCAGAATCAGTCTAAAACATCGCCTTGTCTTCGTCGATTTTACGGATAATACCGTTGCAGATCAACAGAAGGATCACCCCGGCCACAGACTGGAACAGCCCCACGGCAGTGGTTCTGCCCATGCTGGTACCGGCCTGCAGGGCCCGGAAGGTGTAGGTGTTTAAAATATCCGTAGTAGGATACAAAAGCCCGATGTTCCGGGGAATCTGATAAAACAGCCCGAAATCCCCGCTCATGGCATTGCCCACGCCCATAATGATCTGCAGACACAAAAGCCCCATGATCTCCGGAATAATAATATGCCGGATCTGGTTCCATTGGTTGGCGCCGTCGATCTTCGCCGCCTCAAACAAGGACTCATCGATCCCCACCATGGTGGCGTAATACAGCAGGCTGCCGTAGCCAACGCCGTTCCACACCTTAACAATGGTCAGGATAAACGGCCAGTACTTTGGCTCCGAATACCACTCCACCGGATCTCCGCCAAAGGCAGTAATCAGATTGTTCACCACGCCGGCGCTGGGGTTCAGCAGGGCGTACACAATATATGATATCAGTACCATCGACATAAACGTAGGCAGGATGGACGTCGTCTGATAATATTTCAGCGCCCCGGCCCTGCGGATGTTATAGCACATAATGGCGAAAATAATATTCGTTACATTGCCGATCAGGATAAACCATAGGGCGTACAGCACGGTATTGCGCATCAGCATGACAAAGTCGTTGGATTTGAAAAAAAACATGAAATTGTCAAGCCCCACCCATTTGCTGCCAAAAATCCCCAGATTGGGGTTAAAATTTTTAAACGCCAGAATAATTCCAAACATGGGAAGATAGCAAAATACCAGCACCAGCAAAAAACCAGGCAGCGCCATAAGGTCCATTTGCCGGATGTCCTGACTGACAGCTTTTTTGTACGCGCTCTTCATACCTTTTTTTTCAAGAGATATTTTCATGGTTCATTCCTTTCCGCGCTGCTTTTAGGGATATATAAAATAATTTTTGTATATTCCCCCGGCTCGCTTTCTATTTTCATGCCGCCCTTTTCCCCATACACAGCTTTGATCCGCATGTAGACGTTTTTCAGGCCGATATGCCGGTCCAGCATCGCCTCGTTTTCAAAGGACGCTAAGATTTCGCACAGCGTCTGCGGGTCGATCCCCTTTCCGTTATCCTCCACAGAGATCATTATTTTATCGTCTTCCTCCCAGCCCCGGACAACGACCCGGCCGCCGGTTTCCCGCAGGCCGTAAAAAATGGCATTTTCTACTAGGGGCTGCAGGCACATCCGTACGATCCGCGCCGACTGCAGTGTTTCCGGCGCGGCAATCTCCATTTCAAAGCTGCCGTACCGATATTTCAAAAGCTCCGTATAAACTGTGATAAACGCGAACTCCTCCCGGAGCTGTACCAGCATCTTATCGGAGATCATGGTGTATTTTAAAAGCTGGGATAGCTTGGAGATCATGGGCGAAACACTGGTATCGTAGCCGAACTGGTCAATCACTTCAAAGTTGATCACCGCCAGGGTGTTATTTAGAAAGTGTGGGGTGATCTGGGTTTGGAGGGCCTTAATTTTGTATTCCTCATACTGGAGCGTCCGCCGGCTAATTTCCGCTTTTAGATTACTGTTATCGTCAATCAGCAGTAAAATCCGGTTGGCAATCTCCGTCATTTCATTGTCATTCAGGCTTTTATATTTTTCCCGATCCTCCACCAGGTCAAAAATACCCACCAGCCGGGATACATTATCTACCGACAGAAAAACGGAAAACAGCACCGCGAAGACTAAGAACAGCAAAATGACCGCCCCGGCGATGCAGTAAATCACAACGATTGTCCGCTGGTATTCCCTGCACACGGTGCTCCGGGCGTAATACCAATTGTAATAGGCGGACTGCTCGCTTTCCACAGAGATCATATCCCCGCCGTACCTGAACATCGTCCCCGCCTTGCCCTGGCGGATCATTTCCAAAACCTTTGCCTCCACAGGCCCATTACCCTGTTTTTTGCTGCCATTGGAATACATGACCCCGTTATTATTGATAATATAGAAGGAGGCGTCCGGATTCTTCAGCTCCGCCACATATTTTTCCATTTTCAAAAGATCTATATTGATGACGACAGCGCCCCTGTTGTTCGAAGATCTTTTGATCAGTGTGAATACATCCGAATATTTGTTATCCATAGACCGGGAAATAATTTTATAGTCCCCCCAGGCTTCCCCGGTATAGGCTTCCAGCCAAGATATATCTGCAAATTCATCCGCCCGCTTCAGCTCCTGGGCGGAGCATATTAAATCATTTGTCTGCGAATATAAATAAATTGAATCAACTAAAATTTTACCCGATGAATAGGCCTTGAGCCGCTTTTGAATATTTTCGGTCTCTTGTTCGTCAAATACCTTATCCGCCGGCGCGGTCAGGTAAAAAACCATGTCCGGGTCTGACAGGATCTCCGCCGCCAGGTATTCCGCGTCCCGGAACAGGATCTCCGTAGACGCACTGAGTTTTTTCGTATAGCTGGCGTTTTCCTCCGCCGCCTGCCGCTGGGCGTTGCCAATTATAATATGGTAAACAATCAGCATTGGGATAACCATGACCAGGAGAAAGACCATAAACAGCTTCAAGGCGTTCCGCACGGCAATACTGTTAAACCGGTATTTCTCCCAAAGCGTCAGGAAGCTATTTTTCACCGCCGTCACCGCCCTTTTGCAGGTTCTTCCGGAATTCCTGGAACGTCATACCTGTGTACCGGCGGA
>CBCTZG010000020.1:0-39433 GCA_965151315.1 uncultured Clostridia bacterium | reverse complement strand
CATGTAATAGTATTAGGCGGTAGAAACCACCCTCTACATATTACATCTTGGTTTTGGATGCTCATGCTGTCGCCGCTAAAATCATCATCCCGGCTTAATCTGCAATAGAGTGCCGTTATTTTGTTAAATTGCTGTTTCTTGTTCATTGTCCCTTCCTTTCCGAACAGCAATTTAAGATATTGTATGGTTTCATTATACCGCGCTTATGAAAATATATCAATACAATTTCCCGAATTTCTGCTCTCTGCCTATCTTTTGGGGTTAATTTATGGTATAATTATATCTATAAAAAGGACAAATGGCATTGACCGGGAATTGACTTGGGATTGAGCAAAAGAGGTGAAATTTTATTATGGAAATCTGCGATTTTTGTTCCGCCGCGAAAATAATTTTAAGGTTTGTCGCGGACGGGAAAAGTATCAGCCAGCTTGATTTTATGTACGAACTATTTAAGGATTTTATCGAAAGCGGTGAAGGGCTGGATTTTGATTTTGACAACGGCCTTGTGTGCCGCTGGCTGAACGGGACGGCAAAAATCAGTTCGCGCCTTACAAGCTATTATTCGGCAAACGGAAATATTGAGGCAATGGCGATTGACATTGCGGAAAATATCCTGCCGCTGCTTTACGATAAACATATGACGGCGGAAGAACTCTATCATCTGCTGATGAATGACACTACAATTTCCGCCAATAGGAAGCACGAGATTGCCAGCGGTTATCCATATGAGAATGATACGGATTTATCCGGGTTTTTGAGCCGCGTCCTGCTCTTTGCCATGAACAGGAATTTTGTAAAGCGGGATATAAAAACAAAAGAATTATTATCATCAGGAACTCTATCGCCTGTTGTCCGCGACTATATATATGATATTGTGCCAAAGCCGTGCAAGCATTTCTGCGGGCGGGAAACAGAACTTGAACAGATACACGATTTGCTGAAAGAAAATGATAAAATATTCTTAACAGGTATTGCGGGCATAGGCAAAAGCGAGCTTGCGAAAATGTATGCCCAACGATACAAAAAGGAATATACGAATATTCTGTATTTTCTTTACAGCGGTGATTTGAAGCAAATGATAACCGACTGCGATTTCGCGGACGATACGCCGGGCGAAAATGAAGATATACGCTTTAAGCGCCATAACAGGTTTTTGCGGAGCTTGAAAGAGGACACTTTGATTATCATTGATAACTTCAACACGATAGCGTCGGATGATTCTTTGTTTGATGTGGTGATGAAATACCGCTGCAAGATTGTGTTTACTACGCGGAGCCGTTTCAGCGACTATACATGTTTTGAGCTGAAAGAAATGCAAAACGAACAGCTTGCGGAATTAGCCGGATATTTTTATAAAGAAACACAAAAGCAAAAGGATGTTGTTTTCGAAATCATCCGCGAGGTACATCAACATACCCTTTCGGTCGAGCTGTCGGCAAGGCTGCTGGCTTCGGGGATATTGGAGCCGGATCAATTATTGAAAGAGCTGCAAAGCACAAAAACTGTGCTGCATACCGAGGATAAAATCAATCTCACAAAAGACGGTACAAGCTCCAAGGCAACGTATTATGAGCATATCCACAAATTGGTATCCCTGTTCGGATTGTCGGAGCAAGCGGTTGATATTATGCGCAATATGACTTTGATTCCGCATGAGGGGATATCGCCGCGGCTGTTCGCAAAATGGACAGGGCTTAGAAACCTTAATACCGTAAATGAACTTGCAGAATACGGGTTTATCCAGACAAATGATTACCGCAAAATAACGCTCCATCCGCTGATACAGGAAATTGCGGTTGACGATACAAAGCCGGGTATCACAAACTGTGTGGCATTGCTGGAAACACTGCGCAGGCTGTGCCTGCTGCACGGCTTGGACTTGCCGTATCATAACACCATGTTTCAAGTGGTTGAAAATATCATAGGGATTGCGGAGAAGGATGATATGGACACGTATCTGTTGTTTCTTAAAGACACATTCCCGTACATGGAAAAATATGCTTACCGTCCGGGGATGGAGTTGATTATCAGCGAGTTGGACAGCCTGATAAAGCAGTTTGGTTACGGTGCGGCTGAAAAAGCTATGCTACTTGATTACAAGGCGGCTTATGAGCATATCTGCAATCAAAACCATAAAAAAGCATTGCAGTATGAGCAGCAGGCGGTGAAATACTGTGATGAAATTATTCCCGTTAATCCGCATTTAGCCGCAAACATTTATGGCAATATCGGCGGTTTATATCACAGCACCGGGCAGACAGATAAAGCAAAATATTATATGGAACAGGCGTATATTACGCTGACAGAAAACCATCTGGAATTTACAAACGACAGCGTCATCCAAATTTGTAATTACGCCAATTTAGCAGCCAATATGGGCGAGCCGTTCAAAGCGATACAGGCGTTAAAACGCTGTGCCGATGCGGTGAAGGAATATAACTCCGGCAGCAGCAGCGACTACGCAAATTTGCTGTGGGACATCGGCTGTATCTATGTGCAGCTTAGGGACAAGGACAATGCTCTTGCGTATCTAAAAAGGGCGTTCGGGATATATGCTGATTTATGGGAAAATGAACCTGACCTGCTGCAAATGAAACTGACGGAACTGAAAAATATGACAGCGGTATATGGGATGAATATACAAAATTTAATAACGGAAAATTAGTCAATTAACGCTCAATTTGCACTCAATGTAAAACAGCCTCCTTTCCTGTAGACTTTAATTGAAGTTTACAGAGGAAGGAGGCGTTTTTTATGCCCGGAAAAGAAACAAGAGCCGCGCCGATAGGCAAGCCGTATCAAAAAAGGTGCGGGAATATTACATTTATCGTTTCGGCGTTCGGGAACCCGGACACGGAACAAACGGCAGATGATTTGATTTTATCTATGCTGAAAAACAGAGCAAAGGAGCGTATGGCGGTATGACAGACAACGAGAAAAAATTATTGCAGGAGCAACACCGATTGGAGGAAGCATTGGCGCGCGACCGTGTGAAAGAACGCAAGGCGCGGACGCACAGGCTTATTAAAGAGGGCGCTGTTTTGGAAAAGGTTATGCCCGAAATCAAAGCGGTAGGGCTTGAAAATCTGGAAGAATTTTTACAGAAAAAGCTATTGTAAAATTTCAAAATGGGTACTCAATTCAGGGCGTTTCGCTTGTCGGAACGCCTTTCCCCAACCCGAAGGGGCGCGCTTACTCACCACTTGACCGCAGGTCAAGCGGTGGTATGATCCGGCTTACGCCTTCGCATCGCGCGCTCTTGCAGAGGGCTCGGCAAATTCGCCGCCGCTTATTTGCCGTAAATCCCGGCAGTTTTGCAGTCCGCAAAACAATGTGTCATGTAGGATTGACACATAACGGTATATCCATACCTTGCCGGGATTTCGCTAAAACCTACCCCGGTAGGTTTTAGCCCGTATAGGCTGCCGCCTGTCTTCTTTTTAGAAAAGAAGCAAAATCTTATGAAAGGCAAAACCACAATGGCAATCTACCATTTAGAAGCAAAGGTCATATCAAGAGGCGTTGGCAGAAGCGCCGTTGCCGCTTCCGCCTATATGAGCTGCTCCAAAATCTATAACGAATATGACGGGATGCAGCACGATTATACGAGGAAGCAAGGGCTTGTGTATGAGCAAGTATTCCTGCCGCCGCAAGCGCCAACCGCATGGAAAGACAGAGACGTTTTATGGAACGCTGTCGAGGAAGCTGAGAAAACAAAGGACAGCAGGCTGGCACGGGAATTTGTTGTTTCCCTGCCTATTGAATTATCCAAAGAGGAAAACATCTCTTTGCTGACCGAATATGTGCAGAAGAATTTTGTGAATGACGGGATGTGCGCCGACATCTGTATCCATGATACGGACGGGCATAACCTCCACGCGCATATTATGCTGACCGTCCGTTCGCTTGATGAAAACGGCAAGCGGTGGGCTATGACACAGAAAGAATACTATGTGGGTCTGCGGGAAACACACGGTATCCAATTTGACACCGGTACAGCTTCGGAAAGCCTTGCCCAAACGGACAAAATGCTCGGCGAGGATTTATACAGCCAAAAGCGGTCTATCCTTGAAAAGCTGCGCAGGCTGAAATATGAACAAAAGAGGACGGAACGCAACCGAAAACACAGAGGCCGCAATGATGGGGATTTCACGTTATAGTCAAAAAGATAACTGACGCAGCAGTCTATAAAACATTGACATTACCCGGTTTCCGTGATATAATATTTATGTAATTTTGCGCGGTAAGGGGTTGACAAATGAATGAATTTGTGCGATAATTTTACATACATACATACATACAGGATAGGTATGCCCTTTCGCAAATGGTGTATCGTCAAATAGAGTAAGCAAAACGCCAGGCGTTGTGTATTTTTGCACAGCGCATGGCGTTTTTATGTTTTATATCAAAAATGTAAGAAAAAGATAGAACGGAGGTTTTACTATGAAGAAACGATTGCTTTCAGCGGCAGTGGCGGTTTGCATGCTGCTTACTCTGCTGCCGGCAGGGGCATGGGCGGCGCCTGAAAACGCTGACTTGGTTATTGATTCCGCGCAGGCGCTTGCGGAATTCCGCGATGAGGTAAATAACGGCAATAACTACGCAGGAAAAACGATTGTGCTGGTCGATGACATTGACCTTGAAACAAGCGCGGCAAATCCCTGGACGGCTATAGGGACGTCCAGCATCAACGGGTTTTGCGGGATCTTTAACGGCAACGGGTACGAAATCAGCGGGCTCTATACCACAAACTGGGGACTCTTCGGCTATCTTGAAGAAGGCGGCGTAGTAAAAAACCTTACAGTTTCAGGCGAAGTTCATGGGGCTGGTCCCGTTGGCGGCGTTGTCGCACGCAATAATTTTGGCCGGGTAGAAAACTGTTACAGCGCTGTTTCCGTTTCCGGGCTTACCACTGGAGCCGGCGGTGTGGTCGGCTATAACGGTAGCGACGGTACAGTGGTGAATTGCTATAATACCGGAGACGTTTCCGGACGCGATTATGTAGGCGGCGTAGTTGGACAAAACTATGGTACGGTTGAAACTGTCTACAATACAGGCGATGTTTCCGGCAGCAGAAATCATACCGGCGGCGTTGTGGGATTCAGCTCCGGCGCAACGGTAACAAACAGCTATAACAGCGGCTCCGTGCAGGGTGCGACGAATGCGGGAGGCGTTGTTGGAAACAATGGAGGTACAGTTGAAAATTGCTATAGCAGAAGCACGGTTACAGGAAATTCGGACGTCGGCGCTATCTCAGGTCTGAATACCGGTTCCGTATCGGGCTGTTATTATGACAATGGCATTTATACAACTGAAGATATCACAGATGGTGTTACCGGCATGGATTCTTCACAGCTTACAATGCAGGAGAGTTTTGACGGCTGGGATTTTGAAAGCGTTTGGAAAATGGGTGCGGACTATCCTGTTTTACGTTTAATTTCTGAAACGGGAAACAGCGGGACTGAGGATGACCCGTATATCATACCCGATCTAAAAACCTTGAAGGGATTCCGGGACAATGTCAACGGCGGCAATGAATATTCTAACTCATATTTTATGTTGACGGCAGATATTGACCTTTTAGGAGATGAAGAAAACCAATGGACGCCTATCGGCAGCAGCGGCGCCCCGTTTAAAGGGACGTTTGACGGCGGGGATTTTGAGCTCAGCGGGCTTTATATCAATGACAGTACCGCACAATATCAGGGGCTGTTCGGTTATCTTGGCGAAAACGGGAAAATAGAAAACCTGAGCGTATCGGGAGAAATTACAGCCAAACAATTTGCAGGCGGTATCGTGGGCTATAATTCCTGTGGGAGCCTGATAAATTGTGAGAATAACGCTATCGTTTCCGGAGAGACGGGAATCGGCGGTATTGTGGGCGTAAACTCTCCGAACGCAAATACAAATACAGCGGCAACTATAGAATCGTGCCGCAATAACGGCAATATTTCGGCTGTAGATGGTTCGGAAGGCGGATATATCGGCGGGATTGCAGGGACAAACGCCGGCGACAGGGCGGTAATAACAGATTGCCAAAATTATGGAGATGTATTTTCAAACGCCGAATGGGCGATGATTGGCGGGATTTCCGGCTGCAACTACCACAGAATTGAAAACTGCACCAATGAGGGTTCTGTAAGCGCTATGAACAACGCGAGCTGCGTTGGCGGTATCGCGGGAAGCAATGGCGGCGAGATTTACGGCTGTGCATCAAAGGCAACTATCACAGGCGGCGGCAGCGAAATTTTAACCTGTGCCGGCGGTATCGTCGGTAATAACGCGCAGAGCGGCGACTATATTCTTGCAATAGAAAATTGTTATAATTATGGCACAGTGACTGCGGCGGGAAATATGGCGGGCGGTATCGCCGGTTATCAGACGGCGGGAATGATAAAAAACTGCTATAATATCGGCGGCATTGATTCAGAAAATTATATTTCGGGCGGCGTGGTTGGTTACTACACGGCCGGGGATATCCAAAACTGTTATAATACCGGCGCATTGACCGGCTCTTATGTTGCGGACGGCGTAGTGGGATATTATTTGGAAGACGGTACGGAACCGGCTGTTGAAAATTGTTACTATAACAGCGATGAATTAACCGGAGGAAATACAAGCGCAGGCGTAACGGGCAAGACGGCGGCGCAGTTCGCGTCCGGCGAGGTGGCGTACCTGCTGCAAGGCGGGCAGGCCGCGGACGATGATGGTACGATCCCACAGGTATGGGGACAGACGCTTTCGGGCGATGCGCCGGACGCAAGCCCTGTTCTTACAGCGGATGAGGGCAAGGCGGTATATCAAGTAGCGTTTATGATAGCGGGCGAGCAGGACGGCGCTTATACGGAATACGCGGCGGCTTATGCAAACCCGGACGGGACGGTAATATTGCCGCAGGCGCCGGATTCAGAGGTTTACGATTTTGTTAAATGGTCGCAGACAGAGGACGCAGACGGTACAGCGTTTACCGATCAGACACCGGTAACCGGAAATATGGCCGTTTATGCAATCGGGCAGGAGATGTTCGGCCAGACCGATACGGAAAAGACGATTACTACAACGTACGGTCTCGGCGCGACCCAGGATTTGTCCCAGTATATGGACTACGCTGGGGACACCGATGCCGCAGGTAAGTTTACCTATACGGTTACAAACAGCACTTCGGTAAACGGCAATACGGTAAACGCGGCGATCGAGGGCGACACGCTGGCCATTCCGGCGGATACCAACGCGGACACCTATACGTTGACGATTACAGCGGCTGAAGAAACACCGGTAATTGTCCCGTTTTCTGTGGGGTATGGTACGGAACCGGTAACGTTTGCGGTAACGGCAGTGGTTGAAAAGGCAGATCCGATATATACCTTACCGGACAATTTGACAGCTACATATGGGCAGACATTGGCAAATGTACAGCTTCCGGAAGGGTTCGCCTGGGTGGATCCAACCGAATCCGTCGGGAATGCAGGCGAAAATACATTTAAGGCGGTATATACCCCTACCGATACAGAAAACTATAACACGGCTGACGTTGAGATTACGTTTACAGTTGAAAAAGCAGATGTTACCGTTGTTCTGAATACCGAAAACCCCCAGGGTGCAGGCGGAAATCGATCTATTGACCTTGTTGCAAGCGTAACGGGCGTGACGGACGGCGAAATTCCTACAGGTACGGTTGTATTTTATGACGGGGATACGGCAATCAGCGAAGATATCGTAATTGCCGACGGCAAGGCAGCCTTTACATGGACGCAGATCCCGGTTGGCGAGCACAGCTTAAAAGCAGCTTACTCCGGTTCCGCCAATTACCAAACGGCAGAAGGCACGGCAAGCTATAACCTGGATAAAGATGTGCAGACGGAATTAACAATTACCGGCCCGGATACGGTAATTTATGGAGATGAACCGTTTACCCTGACGGTCAGCGGCGGCAGCGGCACAGGCGCTATTAGCTATGCCGTTGCGGGCGAGAGTATCGTATATGATGAGACAACCGGCACATTTACGGTTGTCAAGACAGGGGAAAGTACCATTACAATCACCAAAGCGGCAGATGAGAACTATAACGAAGCAACCGCTGTCCTAACCATCGCCGTCACCCCGGCTGCCCCTGTTCTGGCAGAGGGCGCGGAAGTAACGGCAGAGCGTGTACGGCGCGGCAATTCGCTGTCCACCTCCGAGATTACCGGTACGGTGAACGGGCTCGACGGCCAGCCTTTGGAAGGCACATGGACATGGAAAAACGACCGCGAAATGGACGAGGCGGGCACCTTTGAGGAAACCGCAGTATTTACCCCGGCGGACACGAATTATGCGCCGTTTGAAACGACCGTTTCGGTAACGGTATACCATTCGAGCGGCGGAAGCCTGACGACGACACGCTACACCGTAACGTTTGATACGCAGGGCGGC
Source organism: uncultured Clostridia bacterium (assembly GCA_965151315.1). GTDB lineage: Bacteria > Bacillota > Clostridia > UBA1381 > UBA1381 > Avimonoglobus. Next base: position 31,021 of record CBCTZG010000020.1, on the reverse strand, counting down.
AGCAAGGTTTCCAGCAAAACAGTCAACCGGAACACGGCTGTTTCCGAACCGGCAGAGCCTACCCGCGAGGGTTATGTATTCGAAGGCTGGTTTACTGACAAGGATTGTACCGAGGCGTATGATTTTGACAGCAAGGTAACAAAGAATATCACCCTGTATGCAAAATGGACGGAAGAACAGCCCGAGGAACCGGATAACCCGACAGACCCGGATGAGCCGACTGATCCGGACGAGCCGACGCCGCCGGCAGAATGGGAAAACCATTACAGCGATGTGGCAGAAAGCGACTGGTTCTACGATGCGGTAAAATACGCAGATGAAAACGGCCTGTTTGCCGGTACGGCGGAAACAACCTTCGCCCCGGATGAGAGCCTGACACGGGCAATGCTGGTAACGGTGCTGTGGCGTGCGGAAGGGCAGCCGGTTACAAATTACCTGATGACCTTTGCGGATGTGGACGCAGGCGCATACTATGGCGAAGCTGTCCGCTGGGCGGCAAGCGAGGGCATTGTCAAAGGTTATTCAGAGGTTGAATTTGCACCGGACGACCTGATTACCCGTGAACAGATCGCGGCAATTATGCAGCGGTATGCGGACTTTAAAGGCATTGCTACCGATGAGACAGCCGACCTTGCGAGGTTCACAGACGCGGCGCAAGTGTCTGATTGGGCGGTTGGCAACATGCAGTGGGCAGTCGGCACGGGATTGATTTCCGGCCGTGACGATGGAAGCCTTGCCCCGCAGGATAATACCACCCGCGCGGAGGCGGCGGCGATACTCATGCGGTTTTTGGAAAAGTAGATATCTTATTGAGGGCATATCACCAAGATATGCCCTCAATTTATAACCCCCTGTCCTGGCAACCACGCCGGAACAGTTTTTTTATAGCCCGAAATTGTTCATTGACTGGTAATTACGATTCTATCTTATTTTTTGCATATAGATAAAAATACTCAGCTATATTGGTTTGAATTTTAGGAAAATACATTACAGTCATGTGGAAAATGAAACCCGCATTTTCTGGGGAAAAGGTAAAAGTATATTATTCCGTCTGTTTTGACCTCTGAAACCCTTTATTTTATGCGGTTTAAAATTCTCTAAATGTCCACACATATTGCAATAAAAAACGGGCATTGCAAAAAACAATGCCCATACAAACGAAATTATTTCATTCCATAAGAAGCAATTTTTTCATTCACGGAATTTTCGATAAATTGATTCAGTGAGATATGCTCAGAAAATGCAATTAGTGTAGCTTTTCTGTGGGTTTCGGGTGAAAAACGTACATTCAGCGAGCCTTTATAAGTTTTTTCGGGTTCAATGTTATTTTCGGCACAATCGGCGAGATAGTCGTCAACAGCGCCTTCAAAATCAGCCTTTAATTCATCAACGCTATGCCCTTCATAAGAAATAAGGCTTTTTATACCGATGACCTTTCCGAACAAAATATTATCATCCGCTGAATATTCGACCGTTCCGTTATATCCCTTGTATTCCAAAATGTTGTTCATATCAAGCCCTCCTCCGACAAAATTTCAATAATCTGTTTGATTTGATAACTTAAAAGTTCTTTCCTCGGGTGTGGTTTATGAAGAATAATAAACACACCGTCTTTGAAAAATTTTACCCTTGAACCGCTTGTTTTTCCTTTGTTTGAAAGCTCAAAACCAAGCGCCAAAAGAAGTGTTTGCATTTCCTCAAATGTAAAATCCTTTGGATTGGATTTTAAACGTTCTATCATCTTTTCTAATTTACCCATAATCCACCTCAATCATGCAACTATATTTCAGTTGCTAATATTATTATAGCTAATTTTTTTATCTTTGTCAATACAAATTAAAACCTTTTCAAAAATTTTTGGTTGAGCATGAAAATACTCCATTTTAAACAAAATAATGATACTATATTACCTTGCCTCTTTTGACCTCTGAAACCCCTGATTTTATGCGGTTTAAATTGCTCTAAATGTCCACATATATATCCTATCATTCTAACAATATCTTAAATTAACTGTTCTCTAAAAATTTTCATCATACCACCGCAATAAACGAATGACACATACAATCTTCTGGGTTTTCTTCTTGATAAAGGTTTGAGTATCGAAAGTCTCTTACTCTTAGAAAAACTAAAACCGATAAGGTTGATGCCCATACGATCGCTATGATGTTAATGTCTGATGTGAACTTAAAGTCCTACTCGAACACATTATATCATAACGAAGAGTTGAAGTCACTAACAAGATACAGATTTGATAAAGTTTCTGAAAGAGCACAACTCAAATAGTCTATCACAAGACTTGTTAAAATACTCTTTCCGGAACTTGAAAGGCTCGTTCCAACCTTACATATGAAGTCCGTATATGCACTTTTGTCAGAATTTCCGTCAGCTCATCACGTTGCAGATGCTCACCTTACAAGACTTACTAATCTGCTTTATGAGGTTTCAAAAGGAAGATACAACCGAGATACAGCTATATGCTTTCGTGATGCAGCAAGAAACTCAATTGGCTCTGTAATGCCAGCTAAATCACTCGAATTAAAGCACACAATTAAGCTTATCGGAGAACTTGATGCAGAAATCAAGGAAATCGAAGATGCCATTAAATCCATAATGGACGAAATTAATCCGCCTATCCTTAGCATTCCCGGTATCAGTTATCGCATGGGTGCTATGATTATTGCTGAAATCGGTGATTTTAACAGATTTTCATCACCTGATAAAATTCTCGCATATGCTGGATTGTCACCTTCAACATATCAATCGGGACAAATGCAGAACTGCTATTCTCACATGGAAAAACGAGGTTCTCGGTATTTGAGATATGCTCTTTTTAATGCCACCAAATTCGTTTGTAATTGGGATTCATCTTTCGGTGAATATCTTGCCAAGAAACGAAGTGAAGGTAAACACTACAATGTTGCAGTATCTCACGCTGCAAAGAAACTTGTGCGATTGATTTACCACTTAGAGAAAACAGGTCAACTTTACAAAGCCGTTTAATCTTTCATTTCAATATTTTTTGACGAGCAACTTTCGTTGCTCTGTTTGTCATGCAATTTTCAATGTTCAACTGATTATTTTAACTCCCTAAAAATTTTTTGAAAAAATTTAATTTTTTTCTTGACTTTGGTACGATAAAAGCGTGGAAAAAATCTCTCATTTGAGATGAAGTCCGTGCTTGTTGTATAATAAGTGGATACTGGCCCGGCACTCTTGACTGTGGATTTCGCATCCGTTAATAAAACAGCCGGCCATCCATTTATTATCTGCATTCAGTTAAACAGGTTGGAGCTCCCCGTGAGCCTCCGTGTAACGAACCAAGATGATTTGTAATAAGTGCGGATGGACGCCATACTACTACATAACAGGAGGTTCAAAATGATTAGCGTTGGGGTCGATGTATCTCAAGGCAAAAGCACAGTTTGCATTCTTAAGCCATATGGCGAAATATTAAGAAGCCCATATGATGGCCCTCACTCGCCAATATCTCAATTACACAAGCATGAAAATCAAAGCTAAGGTAAATCTGACTAACATACTCGAAAAAACAATGCCCGGAATCAAACAGCTTTTTCCAAGCCGAAGCGATTTTGGCATTCAAAACAAGGTTTATCTTGTCGCTGAATGATATTGGCATTTTGATAACATTAAGTGCATGAGCCGTAACCGTTTCGTCAATAGCTTCGTTAAATGGTCTAGTAAGGTTGGTATTTATAAGAGCGAAGCGAAAGCAAACGCACTTTATTCTTTGGCCACTAAAGCAATTACAGCCTTACCGGCAGGATTCCCATCCACAAAAATGTTGGTACTGGAGGCTGTGCGGATTTTGCGTGGAATCGAATCCCCCATTACTTCCACCCTTGCGCAAATGCAAACGTTGGCATCGAGTTTACCGGAATTCCGGATTCTAACAGACATGCCCGGAATCGGAAACATTTTGGCTGCCAGACTGATTGCTGAAATATTCGCCGTTTTCGGAATGCCAATGCACTTATTGCCTATGCAGATTTAGATTCTCCGCCGTATCAGTCGGGAGCATTTTCCGCTTCCAAACGACATATTTCTAAACGCGGTTCCCCTTCTCTCCGTAAAACCGGGTATGAAATCATCAATAGTATTCGAAAGCTAAAACCCGATACCGATAACACCGTCTACATATACACGCTGAAGAAAGAATCTGAAGGAAAACCTCTAAAAGTTGCCAAAATAGCCGGTCTTAACAAGTTCCTTAGGATTTACTATGCGCGTGTAAAAGAAGCTTACGGCTGTTCTAATTAAATTGCCCATATTTTTCCGCTTTGGCCAGCCTTGCCTGGCTTGTTTGCTATGTCATTTTTTCTTCATCTCCCAGTTTTTAATTTTTTTGCATTTCCCTCTTGACAAAGCTTTACAGGTTTATTTAGCAGGTTTCTTTAAACGTTCAAAGGGGATCTCGTTTGTTGTGCCGTGAATTTTTGCGTTGACTTTATTGCACCAAGCAAGAGCTTGTCCGTTTATATCGTTTAAGGATTTGTATTTGATTCCGGTCATAAAATTGTCACGGACAAAATGAACTGTTCTTTCGATTTTCCCCTTTGTTTGCCCCCGATATGGTCTGCACAGAACCGGTTTAAATCCATAGAAACCCGCAAAGTCCTCAAATGTCGGTTCAAGGTAGAATCCTCTTGCTTGAGCAAGCGTTTTATTACGACTTGTTTCATATTGTCGTACAGGATCTCCTCCGGATATCCGCCAAAGTACCAAAATGCGTTCTGATGGCAGCGTATGAGGGTATTTGTGCTCATGTCTGTTACAAATTCTATGTACCGCATTCGTGAATAACCCAGAATCATCAGGAAACAGTAAATTTTTTTCCACTTTCCATCCTCATAAACTAAATGGTCTTCAAAGAAAGCCCAATTGGTACCGCAAAGATTTGCGGACGCCAAAGGCGGCTTTCCCGCAGGGAAAGTACTGAAAAGCTTGCCCTTGAAGTCCGGGCATTGTTTCAAACCGTACCGTTGCTTTTTCATCCAAGTGTTCTTTTTGCTCGTGTACATAGGCTCTGACGACACTGTGTCCGCCTGAAAAACCTTGTTCTTTGATTTTTTCGAAGATTCGCTCTGCGGAATATGGAGCTTCCTCCAGCCATAATCTAATTTGTTCTTTATACGGGGTCTAGCTTGGAAGGCTTGGGGTTGCTTAAATTGTATACCGGTCTTGTTTCGGATTCCGCATATTTTTTTGCTGTACGCGGGTCAATGTGGTATTTTCGGGCAATTTCCGTGTAGCTCAACCCTTTCTGTCGATCATTTCGTATTTCCATCCATACTTCTCCTCTCATTTGCACACTCCCTATCTTTTTCGGATAGGTTGAGTGTAGCATATTATTTTTCTTTTCATCATAAAAATTTTTTCCTCGGCGTTCTCTTTCATTTTATCACTGGCGTTGACAATGTTCTTTTAAATTCAGGAAAAATATCGTATATGTTATTTTTATCAATGGTTATTACAACACACCTTTGACAATGATGTAATTGCAAAAGTTTGGAATACCGCATATTTCTGAAAAGGCAAGCAGCATATTTTCGGGACAATCGTATGGTCATACAGTTCTATTTGTTTTAACGCTCTTACAATACGGTTTACTTGAAAATCTATGGCTATAATATACGGTACATTCTCAAGCACTCCATCGCATTCCGAAAGATTCCGGATTGGTCTTGTATCACAACCGATCGCCTTTGCAAGCCTTTCCCTGTTCCTGTAACTTTTCAAAAACCCAAGCTGTACCACCCCGTCACGGTTAAATGGCACAAGCAAATAATCGTACCCCAGTTCCTCCAAGGCTGCGTCAAACCGTTTCTTGCCGCGGGAAAGTTTTTCGGTTTCACTCTCCGGGTGGATACATGCCCATAATTCCTCCAAGGAATTCCCCGTCAAGATCATCCTTATCTCCTTAATACCCTGTATCGCTTCAATTTGTGCTTTGAATATTTCCCGTTCATATCCGGGTATGATCCAATCGTTTTCATGTTCCAAATAATAAGGTATATAAGCTGTATCCCGTATTCTCAATATCCCTAAAAATCTGGTTCCTGCAAGTACACGTATATTCTTATCTGCCCGAAGCGTCAGGGAACTGATATATCCTATTTCCATTTTTGCAAGTTCCTTTGTTTTACTGCTGTATATATCAATTCCTGCAAGGTATAGGGAAATATTCCACAGCGCATTTTTTAGCTTTCGTTTGTATGCAGGACGTTTTAAATCCATCCTTGTATCGTCCGGAAAGTTATATCCCATTTCTGCAAGGATTTTTCGTCCTTCAAATGTCAGCTTATAACTTAATCTATCGCTCTGTGTTTTTACAAGCCCATGTTCCCGCAAATTCGATATGACGCCCCTCGAAAGGAACGGAGCGTCATATCGTTTCTGCAAGCCTACCGGCATATATCTGCAAAGACCGCATAGCTTTAAAAATTCATAATCATACATATCAAAAATCATTTTTACTCCTGCCTTCACACTAGTGTGCAATTTTTAATTTTGCCCTCTTTTTCCAAGCCGGGAAAGTGTGGATTTCACTATCTTTTCCGGGGGTTAAGGCAGGAGTAAATCGCAAATTTGGACGTGCTCCAAATACCATGCCGTTTTTTATGTTTTACTCCCGCCTTAAATCGTCTCGGCAGACAGCATTTCCATGAAAATCCCCCCTTCCTCCGGCGGCATCACATAAATCTCACATCGGATATCTTCCGATAATTTTGTAAATAATCCGATACTTAAATAATTACAGTATTATAAAATTCATATGATTATTTTTACTCCCGGTATTGCATGCAGTAAATCACCCCCATATAATAAAAACATATGGAGGGACAGCATTAGAAACGAAAACAGGCAAAAAAGGAATAAATCACAGTGCCTCCGCGAATACTAACAAAGACAGGAGGTATGTGTTATTCAAAATCAATATAACAATCAAGCAAAAAAAATAGCCGAAGAAATTTGGCTACAATATTTTAACAACTACCTCTATGATCGGGGAATTATTACAGAAGCCGGAAAAACAAAAATGCAAAATTTAATCTATTCCACCTATGGCAAACCGGAATCCTGGAAATAAGTATCCGCATCCGATCATAGTTTATACAGCTGAATATACCACGCTTATCAGGAAGGCAACGGCCGGGTACAGCGGCTTTTTCTCACCCTGTTACTCCGCAACGCCGGCTATGACACCAGCTTTGCTGACATTGACCCGGATCTCTTGATGATCGCCACTATAAAATCCGTTTCTGGCGATATATTTTTATTACAGGACATTTTTAAGGAAAGCATCCAAAGGGCAGATTAAAAATCTGCTCTTTTTGTTTACTTTCTTTTTGGACTGTGTTATAATATATAAATAATGATACAACAAATTTAAAGGAGTATATTATGGATATTCATGCCATCCGCCAGCAAATGCGGACAACCTCAATCTACGATATTCCCATCCGGGTTACCTTCTACGCACGGGTATCCTCTGAAAAAGACGAGCAGCTGAATTCCCTGGACAACCAGATCAGCTACTACCGGGATCTGATTCAAAACAATAAGAACTGGACTTTTGTGGAAGGGTATATTGACGAGGGTCTGTCCGGCATTTCCACAACAAAGCGGGAAAATTTTCACAATATGATTAATGACGCAAAATCCGGAAAATTTGATTTAATTATCACTAAAGAAATCTCCCGGTTTGCCAGAAATACGTTAGATAGTATTATGTTTACCCGGAAGCTATTGAATGACGGCGTCGGCGTATTTTTCCAGAACGACAATATCAACACCTTAGACGAGGACAGCGAGCTACGGTTGACAATCATGTCCGGTATTGCTCAGGACGAACTGCGCAAGCTCTCCTCCCGGATTAAGTTCGGTCACCAGCAGGCAATTAAAAACAGCATTGTGCTTGGCAACAGCCGGATTTTCGGCTATGACAAGCACAACAAACGGCTGGTCATCAATGAGGAAGAAGCGAAAATGGTGCGGGAATTGTTTACCTTATACGCCACCGACGAATACAGCATGAAGCAGATTGAAAACCTGTTCTGGGACAAGGGCTACCGGAACCACAACGGCAATAAAATTGCCCACTCCACCATGTCCGGCATGATCGCAAACCCAAAATACAAGGGGTATTATGTGGGCAACAAAGTAAAAGTTGTAGATATGTTTACCAAAAAGCAAAAATTCCTCCCGCCGGAGGAATGGGTCATGTTCAAGGATGAAACCGGCGAAATCGTCCCGGCCATTGTCTCTGAAGACCTTTGGGATGAGGCCAACCGGGTGTTAGCCAAGCGCAGCAACGATGTAAAAAGGCGGCAAAACCAGTGTAACCACGGCAACCTCCTAACCGGGAAGCTTTTCTGCACCCACTGCGGCCGTACCTACTACCGCCGGGACAGCAAGGACAAGAACGGGAACATCAACAGCAAATGGGTGTGTAGTGGTAAAATCAATAATGGTGCGGACTCCTGCCCTTCCTTTGCGATTTACGAGTCGGAAATCAAACCAATCCTGTTTGATGTATTTAATGAAACATCCAACGCTGCCGAGGATCTGATTGAACAATATATTGCTATGTATCAATCCTTAGACGAAAACGATGAAACGGCAAAGGAAGTTACAGCCTTGCAAAAGAAGATTGAACTGGAAGTAAAAAAGAAAGCCAAGCTTTTGGAATACAATATCAACGGGGATATCGACGACCGGGACTACCTGCAAATGAATAAAGCCTGTCTCCAGGCCATCAATCAGGCGGAATCCACTTTAGCAGAATTGGTAGAACAGAAAAAATCCAAGGCAGATTTCAAGGCGCACATTGATACAATCCGACATGTGTTGACCGAAGCAAAAAAAGACGCCGCCCAGGGCATTATTACAAGAAGCTTTGTGCAAAAATATATCGATAAAATTTTCGTCACCCCGGAAACCGGCGCCATGCGGCTTGAAATCAAGATTTTCACCGGGGAAACCTGTGAAAAATACCTTTCTGACCTCAGAAGTCGTACGGGACACATGAGTAAGAAAATGATTGAGGATTACGAAAACAAAATTAAATAAGTAATCAAACCTGGATTTTCTTAATTTTTCAGTTTTAAATTTAGGAAGGGTTTCCGCATAGCGGAAATCCTTCCTTTTTATTTGTCCGTTATCTTCTCCCGGATTTTCTGAAACCATTCCAAAATTTTAAACTTATATTGGATCTGCGAATTTTCGCCGCTGATCAAGTCATAGCTTTGGGGAGAAAGCTGCTCCCGTAAAATCTTTTCCCCTGCCGGGCTCAATTCCCCAAAGGTATTTTCCGTAAAACAGAGGGGTGGATACGCCACGCACCACCAGTTCTCGCCCTTCCCTTCTCCCAGCACCACCCGGATACTTTCATAGCGGCCGGCAGGCAGTGTGATCCCGTCATAGGATTTCCGGGGAAAATAAAAATTTTCTATGCTGACCCGGGCGCTGTAGCCAACCCCCATGCTGTCCAGTTTCTGTTTTGCAATATCCTCCAGATCGCCGACACTGTCTAACACATCGCTCCGACTGCGGCTTTGCCTGAGCTCCGCGCGGACGCCGGACAGGATTTCATCCCGCACCGCCAGCTTGATCTGTTGATCCCGGTCCGAATCACTGTTCGCGATTACATGCAGCCGTAACAGCCCATCCTGTAAGTCAGATTCGATTGATTCCGCATATACCATGCCCATAACTGCCGCTAAAAACAATACCGCTGTTATGTAAAAAATTTTATGCATGCTTCTCTCCGTCCTTTCAGCAAAAGTATTGACAAATATTTACCGGCCCATACATAAATTTACACCGGCCAGGACAAAATAACGCCAGAACAACACATAAAGAGGTGAGCAATCATGAAAAAAGCATTCTACCGGCTGGGCGTTTTGGTCTTGTCTCTTTCAATCCTCAGCGGCGGGATTTTCACATCCTACCGGCTGGGCAGAAAGGCCTTTGCGGAAACCGGCCGTTCCGCCGGTGACATTCAGCTCTTAGCCCGGGCCGTAAACGGCGAGGCCCGGGGTGAGCCTTATGAGGGGCAGGTGGCTGTAGCGGCTGTGATCCTGAACCGGGTAAAACACGCTTCCTTCCCGAATTCAATTGCCGGGGTAATTTATCAGCCTGGGGCGTTTACCGCCGTAGCCGACGGCCAGATCAACGTGCCGATCGATCCCAATTCTACAATATATAAGGCCTGTCAGGACGCTATGAACGGATGGGACCCCACCAACGGCTGTATTTACTATTTTAATCCGGACACTGCTACCAATGCCTGGATTTGGTCCCGGCCCATGGTCGTCAAGATCGGCAAGCACCGGTTCTGTAAATAGGAGCATTCCTTTTTGCCCGGGGCAAACGCAAAAGCGCCTACGCAGGGTCTGCCCTGCGGTCATGCCCGCAGCCGGCGCTTTTTTAATCAGCGGGCGGAAAGGTCAGATTTTATGGAAACACTGAAAAAGCATCAAATCGCATACACAGTTTTATCTGTTGTCCTTTTATTTTTTATCATATGGACAGTGTATCAGCACAATCAAATCAAATCCTTAAAAACCGGCTTAGAAAACAATTACAACCGGGCCTTCCACGAGCTGGTGGACTATGTGGACGACATCGACACACTGCTGCAAAAAAGTATGCTGGTGTCCAGCCCGGCGCAGATGTCTACCATATCCGGCGAGCTGTTCCGGCAATCCTCCGCAGCCAAAGCATGCCTGGGCCAGCTCCCCATTTCCGAAGTCCAACTGGAAAATACGGAAAAATTTCTGTCTCAGGTAGGCGACTATACCTATGTGCTCAGTCAGAGCGTGATCAATAATAATAAAATCACCGATGAGGAATATGAAAACCTGATGTCTCTGGGCGAATACGCGAAAGGCCTGAACAAGGGGCTTGTCGATATGCAGCAGGACATCTACGAGGGCAATATCAATTTCAATACCGTAGCCCGGGAAGGAGACGAGCATTTCAGCACAGCCCAGGCTGCCGGGGAATCTGTCCTTTCCGGCTTTGAAAAGGTGGAAAAGGAATTCCAGGAATATCCGTCCCTGATCTACGACGGCCCATTTTCCGAGCACATGGAAACAGCTAAACCCATGATGCTGGAAGGAGAAAAGGAAATTTCCGTGGACGAAGCGAAAAATATCGCCAAGGAATTCTTGGGCGACCGGGGCAATGGCCTGATCTACAGTGAAGAAAGCCAAAATAGCCCAATGGACTTTTATACCTTCCGGGCTGCGGACGATACCCGGGAAATTGTGATCAGCCTGACGAAAAAAGGCGGCCATATTCTCTACTTTCTGGACAGCCGGGCCGCCGGCGAGGAAGCCCTGGGCTTCCCGGAGGCCGTGCAGCGGGCTAAGCAATTTTTAAGTGACCGGGGCTACACATCTCTCAAGGAGAGCTACTATGAAAAAACCAACGGGATCGCGACCATCAACTTTGCCTATACCCAAAGCAATGTTGTCTGCTATTCTGACCTGCTGAAAGTAAAGGTCGCTTTGGATACCGGTGAAATTTTAGGTCTGGAGGCTCACGGCTATATTATGAACCACAGACACCGTGATCTGCCGGCGCCTGTACTCACCCAGGCCCAGGCCCAGGAAAAAATCAACAGTCATTTGGCCGTAGATGGTACGGACTTAGTCCTGATCCCTAAGGACAGTATGCGGGAAGTCCTCTGCTATGAGTTCCGGGGGAACTTTAACGGCAGCAATTTCCTGATCTATATCAACGCCGAAAACGGCCAGGAAGAAAAGATCCTGATGCTGATTGAGTCGGAGGACGGAATCCTCACTGTATAACCACGGGGCGTCGGCCCCTACATAGAAATTTTTTGAAAAGAAGCGAAATTATGTTTGATTTTTTGCCTTTTCTGTGCTATACTATATATATACTCACAGAAAGGGGCAGCAGCATGGCTGAATTGTCAAACAAGGATTACGAAATACTCGATTTTATCCAGGGGCAGCTGGAAACCAGGGGATACCCCCCTACCGTCCGGGAGATATGCGCCGCCGTGGGGCTGACGTCTACCGCCACGGTCCATGCCCGGCTGAAAAAGCTGGAAAAGCACGGGAAGCTGGTCAAGGAATCGGCCAAAAACCGTTCTCTGCGCGTGGTTAATTACAAGGACGCCCAGGCCGTCTCCCCGCAGGATAAATATTTAGACGTGCCCATTTATGGGAAAATTACTGCCGGCGAACCGATCACCGCTATTCAGGACAATACGGATACCTTTCCCCTGCCCATGGAGTTTGCCCGGAATAAGGACCTGTTTATGCTCAGGGTACAGGGAGAATCCATGATCAACGCGGCGATCTTAGACGGCGATTATATTATTGTGCAGCGGCAGCCCACGGCCAATAACGGTGAGATCGTAGCCGCGCTGTTGGACGGCGAAAACGCCACAGTCAAAACCTTCTACAAGGAAAACGGTCATTTCCGCCTGCAGCCGGAAAACGATACCATGGAACCAATTATTGCGGATAATGTAGAAATTCTGGGAAAAGTTGTGGGAGTTTTCCGCAAAATGTAGACATTACCGTAATTTTCTGCTATAATCAGATGAAAGAATCAAAGGAGATAGTTATATATGGCCAGAAAATTATTTACTTCTGAATCGGTTACGGAAGGGCATCCGGACAAAATCTGCGATCAGATTTCCGACGCGATTTTGGACGAGCTGCTCCGCCGGGATCCCAATGCCCGGGTGGCCTGCGAGACTACCTGTACCACTGGGATCATCAGCATCATGGGCGAAATTACCACTACCTGTTATGTGGATTTCCCGAAAGTGGCCCGGGAGGTTGTGCTGGATATTGGATACGACCGGGCAAAATACGGCTTTGACGGCAACACCTGTGCTGTTGTCACTTCCATTGACGAGCAATCCCCGGACATCGCAATGGGCGTGGATCAGGGGCTGGAAAATAAAGAGGGTGAAGCCGACGCCGGCAATACCAACGGCGCCGGAGACCAAGGCATGATGTTTGGATACGCCTGCGATGAAACGCCGGAGCTGATGCCCATGCCGATTTCCCTGGCCCACAAGCTGGCCAAACGCCTGACCCAGATCCGGAAGGACGGCACCCTCCCCTATCTGCGGCCCGACGGCAAAACCCAGGTGACTGTGGCCTATGAGGACGGCGTACCGGTGGCGGCGGACACTATTGTAATCTCCACCCAGCACGCTCCTGATGTTTCTCTGGAGCAGATCAAAAAAGACCTGATCCAGCACGTCATCCAGCCTGTGGTGCCGGCAGCACTTTTGAACGGGGATACAAAATATTTGATCAATCCCACCGGCCGGTTTGTAGTCGGCGGCCCACAAGGAGACAGCGGCCTGACCGGCCGGAAAATCATTGTGGATACATACGGCGGCTACGCCCGCCACGGCGGCGGCGCCTTTTCCGGCAAGGACCCTACAAAGGTGGACCGTTCCGCCGCGTATGCCGCCCGCTGGGTGGCCAAAAACGTGGTTGCCGCAGGGCTGGCCAGGCAATGTGAGGTGCAGCTGGCCTACGCTATCGGTGTCGCCCGGCCGGTATCTGTTTTTGTGGACACATTTGGGACAGGCGCTGCACCGGATGAACAAATCTCCAAGGCGATTGAAACCGTTTTTGATCTGCGGCCTTACGCGATCATCAATACCCTGGATCTCCGCCGCCCCATTTACCGCCAGCTGGCGGCTTACGGGCACTTTGGCCGGGAGGATCTGGACGTGCCATGGGAAAAGACCGATAGGACACAAGCTTTAAAAGACGCTTTAGCGGCTTTATAAAAAAATAAGCTCCCGCGGGAGCTTATTTTTTAATGGTTTAAAATACACATAGCCTTTTCAGCAGCCGAATTCCGTCCGCAAAACCCCGGCAGTACGCCCAGCGCATCCCTTCCTGCTTCGCTTCCCGGCACAGGGGGATATAGTCCTCTGCAAAGTAACTGTAATCCATGGGCAGCAGCATCCCCTCGAACTCTTCCTGCATCACGTCCAGCCGGGCTTGATAGGATCGGCAGGCCGCCTCCTGCGCATAGTCATCCCGCGCTTTCTCAAACAGTGTGCAAAGCATTTCCGCAAAAGTTTTGTCCATTGTTCAACATCCTTTCAAAAATTATTTGCACAGCTCTTGCCAAACCCAGAAATATCATGTATAATATTCATGTACACCAGCTTCGGCTGGCTGTGCGTTTTGAGGGAAACGGCGTGCTCTTGCTGGGGAGCGCCGTTTCTTTTATTTTTCCAGGGCATCATATATGTCGTTAATCCCCCGGCAGACAATATTGGATTTGTTGATTTTCATCCTTTTGCTGCATTTTCCCATACAAAAACGGGGATCCACACGATCCCCGTTCCCCGCTATGACAATTTCTTCAGCTTCGCGAATGCCGCCATCAGCTGCTTTGTCCCAACAGATTCAAAGGCGATTTCCAGCCGCATATCCTTGCCAAACCGCTGGGCCTCGATCACCATCCCCTGCCCAAACTTCCTGTGCTCTACCAGATCCCCTGGCTTAAAATCCACCGCCTCCGCCAGCGGCTCCAGCTTTTCCGGCTTTTTGTAGATTTCATAGGCCGCCTTCCGCCTGGCGGCCTGCCGGATCGCCGCCTGGGCCGCGCCGGAAATGGTTTTCGGCGGGACTTCCTCCAAATACGCCGAAGGGATCTCCCGCAAAAACCGGGACGGAATGGAATGGGTCGTAGACCCGAACAGCATCCGGGAAGCGCATTCGGAAATATAGAGCTGCTGCTTGGCCCGGGTTATCGCCACATAGCAAAGCCGGCGCTCTTCCTCGATGTCCTCCTCCGACGTGCTGCGCATAGAGGGGAACAGACCTTCCTCTAGGCCAGCCAGGAATACCACCGGGAATTCCAGCCCTTTGGCGCTGTGGATCGTCATCATGACAACCGCGTCCTGATCCTCATCGTAGGCATCAATATCCGCTACCAGCGCCACGTTTTCCAAGAAACCGCCCAGGGTTGGCTCTTCCTCCGTTTTCTCATACTCCGCTACAACAGACATAAACTCCTGTAGGTTTTCAATCCGGGTTTTGGACTCTACCGTATCCTCCGCTTCCAGCATAGCCAGATACCCGGTATCCCGCATCACCCGTTCCACAAACTGGGCAAGGGGCATGGTATGTGACGCCTTCTCCAGCGCCGACAGCATTTCCATGAACCCCCGGATCTTTGCAGACGCCCGCAGAAGCTCCGGGTAGTCCTCCACATGCCGGAGGACTGTATATAAATCTATGCCCGCCCCGCTGGCAGCGGCAGCGGCCTTATCCATGGTGGTATTGCCGATGCTCCGTTTGGGCTCGTTAATAATCCGACGCAGGCTGACGTCATCCTTAGGATTGCTGAGTACCCGCAGATAGGCGATCGTATCCTTAATTTCCTTCCGGTCATAGAATCGGAGCCCCGCCAGCACCCGGTATGGGATGGCGTTGCGCATAAGCATTTCTTCCAGCACACGGGACTGGGCATTCGTCCGATATAAAACCGCAAAATCAGAATATTTCCTGCCTTCTTTGACCTGCTTTTCAATTTCCTCCGCCAGGAACCGGCCCTCATCCCGCTCGTTGACAGCATGATATGTCATAATCTTGCCGCCCTTGTCGTTTTCTGTCCAAAGGGCTTTGGCTTTCCTCCCCTTGTTATTGGCGATCACCGCGTTGGCTGCGTCTAAAATCGTCTGGGTGGATCGGTAATTCTGTTCCAGCTTAATTACAGCCGCGTCGGCAAACTCTTCCTCAAAGCCCAAAATATTTTGAATATTGGCGCCCCGGAACCGGTAAATGCTTTGGTCATCGTCCCCCACAACACAGATATTCCGGCTCCCCTGGGCCAGCAGGCTGATAAACATGTACTGGACGTTGCTGGTATCCTGATACTCGTCCACCAATATGTACTGGAACCGGTTCTGGTATTCCTCCAGCACCGGCGGGTTTTCCATAAAAATCCGGACGGTGTTGAACACCAGATCGTCAAAATCCATAGCGTTGTTATTTTTTAATTTTTTTTGGTAAAGACTATAGGCGGCGGCGATTTTAGACAGACGGAAATCCGCCTTGTTCACATTGGCAAAGACCTCCGGAGTCATCATGTTATCCTTTGCCTTGCTGATCTGAGACATTACGCCTCGGATGGGATAAACCTTTTCATCCATATTGAGCTCTTTTAGGCAGTCCTTCATAACCGTTTTGGAGTCCGCCGTATCATAAATGGCAAAATCCTGGCCATATTCCAGATACCCCGCCGTCCGCCGCAGGATCCGGACGCAGGCGGAATGAAACGTACTGATCCACATACCCAGGGATACGTCTCCGATCATGGCGTTGATCCGCTCCTTCATTTCATTGGCCGCCTTATTGGTAAAGGTGATGGCCAAAATATGATATGGGCTCACGGATTTTTCTTCAATAATATATGCGATCCGGTTAACCAGCACTGTAGTCTTCCCGCTGCCGGCGCCGGCCAGGACTAAGACTGGTCCCTCGGTCTGCATGACCGCTTTTTTCTGCATCGCGTTTAAATTTTCCAAAAGCTTACTCATAATTCCTCCAAATTTATGCCTTGGCATAGTTAATACCATTATACCACAGGGCGCGATTTTTTTCTATAAAAAATCTAATAAAAATTCAAAACAGCCCCATTTTTAACTTTTGTTTGTCGGTATGAAACGCCGCGTTCGGGACACTTTAATAGGTGTAACGGAGGTGAACATCCAATGAAAAAAATCATTCAACCCAAAAAAATTATACAAGCTTTGCTTTTATTGTTACCCATAATTTTTTTATTAAACATATATTGTTCCGTACCATCGAATCTGCGGATACCGGAAAATACTGCCTACACATTAGAGCTGAGTCCTTTTTGCTCTGTAACCGGCCGCTCCGAAGGAACGCTGGCCGCGGCCAACACCACCCATGCCATGTTAGAGGAGTCAAACGGCGACGTTTCACTGAATACTGGCAGTACTGGTGAATACAGTCTTTCCATGAAGCTTTTCGACTGTATTCCGATTAAAACCATCAACGTAACGGTAACCCCCAAAACCTATGTGGTCCCCTCCGGCTCTCCCATCGGCGTTAAACTGCATACAAAAGGGATTTTAATCGTCAGCATATCTGATGTAACAGCCGTTGGAAATGTACAGGTCAGCCCGGGGAAGGCGGCTGGTTTAAAAGAAAGCGACCGGATCTTGGCCGTCAATGGCACAGCGGTGGATTCCGCTGAAGATTTCGCAAAATTAGTCAACCAAATCCAAGGAACCGCTACCCTGACCATTGCCCGGGATGAGGAAACCTTTGACGTCCAGGTAACGCCGGCCCTTTCCGCGGAGGAAAATCAGTATAAGCTGGGGATCTGGGTCCGGGACAGCACCGCTGGCATCGGTACCCTGACCTTTTACGATCCCAAAACCTCCGCCTTCGGCGCTTTAGGCCATGCGATTACCGATGTGGACACGGGAGATGTCATGACCGTGAACACCGGAAACATCATTGGCTGCAAAATTATTTCCGCCACCAAAGGAGAAAGCGGTACACCCGGGGAGCTTACCGGCAGCTTTTCCGGGAAAAGCCTGGGTACAATCACTGCCAACTCTGAACTGGGCGTTTACGGGCATATTGAAGCGTTTGATAATATATATGCCGCAGAGCCGGTGGAGGTTGCCACCCGATTCCAAATTAAGGAAGGGCCCGCTGTCATTTTGGCGGATGTTGACGGTAATGGGGTGGCACAATATATGGTAGAGATCGAAAAAGTTTCGAAAAGCGGCGGAATCAATAATAAAGGGATCATTTTAAAAATTACAGACCCGCTTTTGATGGAAAAAACCGGCGGGATTGTCCAAGGGATGAGCGGCGCGCCAATTTTACAAAATAACATGCTGATCGGCGCTGTTACGCATGTTTTTGTCAACGATCCCCAACGCGGTTATGGAATTTTTGCAGAAAATATGTTGGATATGACAAATAAAATGTCGAATTAACACTTTTTTCAAAAAATTGAAAATAAATTGTAAAAAAGACTTGCATTTACACCCAATATATGGTAATATACTGTTGTAAGGAAAAGTATCTATTCTTTTAGATACTGGGGACCTTTTAATAATAAATATTGTATCGAAAAGGAAGGATACTTTTTCGTTATAAATAATATTATTAAAGGGGGTCTACCTGTAAATGGAAAAAGTGAATGTTCTCATCGCTGATGACAACAAAGAGGTTGCAGACGCGCTTGCGGACTATTTGAAAACACAGTCTGACATGCAAATTGCCGGGGTGGCATATGACGGCGAGGAAGCCTTAGGGCTAATTGCGATTACAAAGCCGGATGTCCTGGTTATGGACGTGATTATGCCGAAATGTGACGGTTTGGGAGTTTTGAAAAAGCTCTCCAATATGCATTTGGAAAAAAGACCGATTTGTATCGCGGTTTCTGTCAGCGGCAGCGACCGGCTAATGGAAACCGTACTAAATTTTGGCGCTGATTATTTTTTATTGAAGCCGCAGGATCAAGAAAAGATCGCGGAGGCAATAAGAGATTTTTCTAATCTTCCAAAGCAGCAAAGCGCGGCGAAGCATACGACGCCGAGCTTCGACAACGCGGCAAAGCAATCCTATGATCTTGAAACCATTGTTACCGATTATATCCATGAGCTGGGTGTTCCGGCGCATATTAAGGGATATCAGTATATGCGTTCCGCCATTATGATGGTTGTGGACAATATGGAGCTTTTGAATTATATTACAAAGCAGCTGTATCCCGAAATCGCCAAGCGCTACAGTACAACCTCTTCCCGGGTTGAGCGGGCCATCCGCCATTCCATTGAGGTAGCCTGGAGCAGAGGCCGGCCGGAAACGATGCACGAAATTTTTGGATATACAATCGATAATGAAAAAGGGAAGCCCACGAATTCTGAGTTTATCGCAATGGTGGCTGATAAGGTCCGTTTAAAATTAAAATAATTTTAACTTGGGTAAACACTCTAATATTATTTATAATTTCTACACAAAAAGCGAATGGACTCCCCATCCATTCGCTTTTTACTGTTCTGATTCCAAAAAATAGGCAATCGCGTTGGCTGCCCAGAAATTCGCGCCCAAAAGGCCCATGATAATCCGATTCGCCATAAAGTCCAGGTTTTTGCTCTTAATAATCCGGGCCAGCCGGGCTACAGCTGTTTTGTCCACAATTTTCAGCTTCATCAGATTTTCAAAAAAATTTTCGCCATCTTTCTGTTTCTCGATATTCGCCTCGTATCCCCGCAGTACGCCGGCAATCAGATCATCCACCTTATAAACCTTGATGGGATCAATCCCAAAAATTTCCGCCGCGCGCTCAATCCCGTTTAAAATCTCCGGCGAATACCGGGCCCGTGCCCGGCAATAATCGCCTATATTAAAATAATACCGCTGCCCTGCTAACCGCCCCATAGCCCTAAAGGTGTCATAATATCCCTTTTTTATAATTTTCTGAATCGATTTCTGTTCAAACTCCATGGTACCAATCATATTATCCTTACATCGGATATGGATAATATTTTTTGCTGTGGTGTCTACGCTCCGCACAACGCCAATCCCGCCTACATCTACGGCGATAATATTGTCAAATCCCTTTTGAATTGGCATATCCAAAGGCATATTATTGGCCACACCGCCGTCCACAAAGGCCTGGTTGTTGATTTTTTTGGTTCGAAACCCCGGAAGACACGCGCTTGCCATCATATAGTCTACCAGTTCCCCAGGAGGAATCTGTTCCTTAAACAGCTCCACCGCCGCCAAATTAGGGACAGAACAGGTAACCAGCCCGTATTCCACCGGGGAACGCCTGATTTTTTCCTCATCAACAATCTTCAGCAGCAGCTCGTTCAGCGGCTGCATGGTTAATCCACTGTGTTTATGGAATTCAGACAAAAGTGCCCGGATATTTTTGATCTCAAACAAATTGTTGCTGTCAATATCCAGATTCGTCATATCCACGATCTTGTCGATCGAAATATCCTCCCAAAGGGCCAATGCCTCATCAAAAGCCCCTTGGCAGAACAGGGCGCCGTTGATTGACCCGATAGACGTGCCCGCAATACAGCCCACATCAATATCTAAATCCCGCAGCGCCTGCCAAACACCCAAATGATACGCACCTTTTGCGCCGCCGCCCGCTAATACAAGTCCCCAGCTTGGCATATTTTCACTCCTCTCTGTTATCAAAAATTGCAAAAAAACGCCGTTTTACACGGCGTTTCCTTCATTTTTTTGGATTAACGATGTCCCGCCAATCTAAATCTCCCCGATCCAGACCGTGGATCAATACCTCCGCGGTGGCCAAATTTGTCGCGATGGGAATATTATGCATATCACAAAGCCGCAGAAGTCCCGAAACATCTGGCTCATATCCCTCCGGCGTGATCGGATCCCGAAAGAATAAAACAAGGTCGATTTCATTGTATGCAACCCGCGCGCCAATTTGCTGGTCGCCTCCCTGGGGCCCCGGCAAAAATCGATAAACGTCCATCCCTGTATTCTCTGTGATCAGCTTTCCTGTTGTGTCGGTAGCAAACAGGGAATGCTTTTGCAAAATGCCTTTATAAGCGATGCAAAACTGTACCATCAACTCTTTCTTCTTATCGTGCGCGATACATGCAATGTTCACCAAAAACCCTCCTTTATCTTTTTATACACACATATTTATATTATAACAAATAAATTTTCATTTGTAAACTATTTTTTAGTGAAAATCACGGCAATAATTCATCAATATCCACTTTTTCTTCTGGAGCCTCGTTTTTCCCAAAATATTCATCGAAAATGTCTCTGGCTACATACGCCGCGTTCATACCCCGCATTCCATGCTCAAGTACGACCGCTACGGCGATCTCCGGATCCTCAAAGGGCGCGAAGGCCACGAACAGGGCATTGTTCGCCACATTGTTTCCAACCTGCGCTGTACCCGTTTTCCCGCCTACCGTTACTGGATAATCAATGAATATGCTGCTGGCTGAGCCATCGTCTACCACGCCGCGCATACCATTTTTCACGATTTCATAGGTTTCCGGTTTCACCTCCGGCTTCCCCAAAATTTCCGGTTCCTGCTCGTACACTACGCTGCCCGTCTCTGTGGAACGGACACTTTTCAAAATATGCGTTTTATAACGGGTGCCGCCGTTGGCAATGGTGGCGATATAGTTTGCCAGCTGGATTGGGGTAAAAAACGAATAGGATTGGCCGATAGCGGTTTGGATGGTGTCGCCCGGATACCACTGTTTTTCTTCCTCCGCCGCCACTTTTTCCTTATATTCCGGACTGGACACGCTGCCTTTAACCTCTTCCTCACATTCGATCCCGGTCAGCTCACCTAGTCCAAACATAGCCGCATACTGGTCAATGGTCTCGATCCCCATCCGCCGGCCGGCCTCGTAAAAATAAATATTACAGGAATTTTCAATAGCGTGCTGGGCATCCATCGGGCCATGGGTATCATTCGACTCCGACCAGATCCAGCAGCGGGGCTGATAATCCTTATAATATTTATATACCCCTGTACACGTGATTGTTTCATAAGGTGCTACAGCGCCGCTTTCCAGCGCCGCGATAGCCGAAATCGGCTTAAAGGTGGAGCCCGGCGTGTAGGTGCCGCTCAGCGCCCGGTTCCACATGGGCTTGGCTTCGTTTTCCAGCAAGGACTGGTATTCCTTATTGAAAGCAGCCGGGTCATAGGTTGGATAGGAGGCGCTGACCAGCACATCGCCGTTATTCACATCTAACACTACAACCGCGCCGGCGTCCGTCTGTCCGCCGGATTTCGCGCTGAACTCCTGGATCCGTTTTTCCAGCGACTCCTCCGCCGCCTGCTGTAAATCTGCGTCTATCGTCAAAACTACATAATTCCCCGGTTCCGCCGGGATGTCCTCTACAACGCCGGACAGGCTTTCGCTGTCGATTTTCGTCCCGTCCTTCCCCCGGACGTATTTTTCAAACAGCTTTTCCGCGCCCCGCTTGCCGATCAGGTCATTATAGCCATACCCCTGCTCCTTTAGCGTATCATACTCCTCCTGGTTCATTTTCCCAATACCACCCAGGATGTGGGCCGCCAGCGTTCCCCGTTCGTAATTCCGGAAATAATCCTTAGTTACCACAATATCCGGGAATTCCGCCTGCCGTTCCTTAATCTTGGTAATAACCGCCGTAGATACATCCTCAGCTATGGTATACGGCGAAGTCGCAGAAAAACCCCGCAGGCTGGCCTCGTAACGGATCCCGATCACCTGTCGTTCCACCTCAGCATCCAGCCCTTCCGGTAATCCATATACGTTTTCCTTGTAAAATGCCATGACCTGCGCGGCCGTCATATCGCTGGTCAGCCTGGTTTTCGGCTGGAACCAGGCTTTTTTTTCATCCTCTGTGGAGCCGTCCCCATTATCGTCTGTAAATGTAAATGTATAGGGAACATTGGAAATTGGCAAAGTGTCGGAAAGCGTATAGCCATCTTGGTTTAACACCTCCACCAGCGCCGCCAACTCCGCGTTCAGCTGACTGTTGGCTATATCCGCTTTCTGCAGCTGCAAGGAATATCCTACCCGGTTGGTGATCAGCGGTTTTCCATACCGGTCCATGAACTCCCCCCGGGGCGCCTTATCTACAACGCTTGCGTTTACGCGCTGCTGGGACGCCTCAAGATATTCCCGGCCATGAATGATCTGCAGGTTAAAAAGCTGGGCTGCTAAAGCAATAAAAAGAATGACCAAAATGATTTTAATCACCAATAATCGTTTGTCCGCATCTGTCACCGCCGCTCACCTCCTTTGTTTCCACGTTTTCCGTACCAGCGGAAGAATCGGGACCGCCGCGGCTAAGTTATAGCAGGCGGTGGGAAAAATAATTTCCCACACAATACTTCCATACCCTATTTCCCCAAAAACACTGGAATTGAATACGAAATAAACCGATCCGGCGGCCATTGACAGGACAAACAGCAAGGGGAACTGGAAAAAGATCCCCGACCGGTAAAAAATATCCGCCATCCAGACGCCGCCGGCCGCAGCCAGCGTATAAATCAACATATTCATCCCAAAAATCTGGCTGCCCATCAGGTCTACCGCTGCGCCGCACACCGCCGGGACAATCAACCGCAGTTTTTCGTCCCCCTCATGGAATGCGTAGCATATCGAAAACACAAACATCAGTTCTGGTACAATATGCTGAATCGCTATGTATTGAATCAAACAGACCTGCAACAAAAGAAGAATGGCAATCCACAGAGCAATCTTAACCTTTTTCATGCCTGTTCCTCCTTACTCATCTTCCTCCTTCCCGCCGTCATCCGCCGGTTCCGGAGATGACGACGGCATGGGGGTCTGTTCGGCCATTTCCCATTCTGTGATCACCAGCACCTCGTGGAGCTGTTCCAGATTAGTGGTGGGCTCCACCACTGCCTCTGTGAGCCGGCCGGTACTGTCCATGGTGATGTCCGTTACCTTGCCGACGGTCAGCCCCGGCGGAAAAATTCCACCGATACCCGAGGTCTCTAAAATGTCGCCTACAACTACCGACACATCCTTTCCAATATAGTCCAGCCGGCACTTGCTGTCCTTCATGAGCCGACTGTCACCCTCCAAGACGCCAATGTCGCCTGTCCTAGTGATCCGTACGCCTAAAGCATGGCTGGGATTGATCACCGTGGAGATCCTGGCCCAATTGGGGCCCGCTTCACTGATCTGTCCCACAACACCGTTATCGCTGATCACCACATCCTGCGCCTGAATACCGCTGCTTTCGCCTTTGTTGATGACAATCGTGTCATACCAGTTGTTGGGCTCATAGCCGATTACCCGGGCCGCAGTAGTTTCATATTCCTTTAGCTCTTCCCGGATCCCCAGAAGCCGTCGAAGCCGCTCATTTTCCCGCTTGTAGTCCTCTACGCTGCGGTTTTCCTTTTGCAGCTCTGTGTTCTGTACGGTAAGCTCCTCATTCTGCTGCTGGAAGTTTTTCATATTGCCCGCATAAACAAAGAAATCCTGTACACCGCCGGACGCCCGGGCAATCAGCGACTGTACCGGCGCCGCCGCCATATGCAGCGCACTTCCCAGGAAGTTATTGGTCAGCTTGGACACGACCGCCAGCGCCGCTGCAATAAGTACCACTGCCGCAAGCCAGATCCACTTTTTCTTTTTCACTCCTGCCATCTCAAACACATCCTGCCCTTATTTTCTTCGCCGGACCATAGACCGGGTCATAACCTGCATGCTTTCCAACGCCTTGCCCGTCCCTGCGGCCACGCAGTCCAGCGGATTATCCGAAATCACCACCGGAATACCAGTAACATTGGAGACCAGTCTGTCCAGGTTCCGGATCAGGGCGCCGCCGCCGGTAAGGATGATCCCATTTTCAATAATATCCCCGGCCAGCTCCGGCGGCGTTTCCTCCAGCGCCGTCTTAATCACCTCTACAATTTCCACGATTACCTCCGCCATGGCCTCCCGGATCTCTGCGGAGGATACCCGGACATTTTTCGGCAAACCGGAAACCATATCCCGGCCCTTGACGTCATAATAACCCTCTCCGGTATACTGCATGGCAGAGCCGATTTCAAACTTAATTTCCTCCGCCGTCCGTTCACCGATAGTCATGCTGTACTGCTTTTTGATAAAGTTTACAATGGCGGTATCTATGGCGTTTCCCGCCAGGCGGATTGATTTGGAGATTACAATCCCATTGAGTGAGATAATCGCCACCTCAGTAGTCCCGCCGCCGATATCCACCACCATATTCCCCAAAGGCCGGTCCACCGGCAGCCCCGCTCCAATGGCCGCCGCCATTGGTTCCTCGATCAGGAACACGGCTTTCGCGCCGGCCTGCATCACCGCTTCCTCTACCGCCCGCTTTTCAACGTCGGTAATTCCAGAGGGGACGCAGACGATCACCCGCGGTTTGGAAAGACCATGCTTTCCGCCTAAGGCCTTTTTGATCAATGTACGGATCATGGCCTGGGTCACTTCAAAGTCCGCAATTACGCCGTCCTTCATGGGCCGGATCGCTGTAATATTCTCCGGGGTCCGGCCCAGCATTTCATTGGCCTGATTTCCCACAGCTAACACCCGGTGGTCGTCCTTGTCAATGGCTACCACCGAAGGTTCCCGGACAATAATTCCTTTTCCCCGCAAATGCACCAGCGTATTGGCCGTACCTAAATCAATGCCAATATCCTTTCCCAGCCGAAATGAAGAAAAAACCTGACTCATACAAAATCTCCTAACTAAAATATTTCCATACCGAACTCCTGCTCCAAAACACTGGCTAGTTCTCCTACCGGCAGGCCGACTACGTTAAAGTAGTCCCCCTCAATTCCCGCTACCAGCATGGCGCCCAAACCCTGAATCCCGTAGGCGCCCGCCTTATCCATGGGCTCGCCGGTATGGATATAGCGCTGGATCAGATCCGGCGATAGCGGCCTGAACCGCACTGTTGTGCAGACATGCCGGCACACAGAAAAGCCGTCGGCGGCCCGCATGACACAAAATCCCGTGTAAACCGTGTGCGTCCGGCCGGAAAGGCTGGACAGCATGGCAAAAGCTTCGTTTTCGTCCTTTGGCTTCCCCAGGATCCCGTCGTCTAAGCATACGATCGTGTCCGCCGCTAAAACCAGCCTCCCTGCTTGCAGCTTGGGCGGCAGCAGCCGCACCGCCGCGCCTGCCTTCAACAGGGCCAGCTCCTGTACATAAAGCCGCGGCGGCGTATCCTTGCTGACCGCACTTTCGTCCGCGTCCGGCACCAATACCGAAAACGGCAGTCCCATTGCTTTTAAAAGCTCCTTCCGCCGGGGTGAAGCCGACGCCAAAATCAAATTTTCCATGTGAACTCCTTCGTTAGTATACCCAGAGAATTCCAATCTATTCTACCCTACGCCCCGATAAAAATGTCCTCGGGTAAATGTATTTTCTATCGGCGCTGGCAGTGTTTCCCCTGCTAGCGCCGCCTGATATTCCAAAATAATTTTCCGGGCTTTCGGTCCGGATTCCGTAGTAAACAGCAGCTTGAAGCCGTCCGCGCGGAGGCTTTGCAGATCCCTGCCTTTATCCGCCATATATATGGGCTTTGCGTTATGCAGCACGGCCAGACAGCCTTCGCCGCACAAAATAGGAAATACCTGATTTTTCCTGTCCCTGAGCGCATACACCTGCCTGCCGTTCTGGCATTTCCCGCCAGCCGCCCGGATCGGGCAGTTTTGCATCACCATCAGAGGCAGCCGGCCATAAACGATAACTTCCGTTTTGCCTGAAAAACAGATCTCCCGGATCTCGCCCAAATTCAGCTCCGGCGACAGGGTCACCGCCTCTAACCCGGCGTATACGCCGCAGGCAGCCTGGTTATATAGATTCAACCGAAAATCCCCATATTGAATCCGGTCCGCATAGGCTTCTATTTGCCCGATATTGGAAACCAGCACCCGCTTTGCTGACACCGGCTTGTCCCCCACCCGGCAAACCGCCGGCAGCCGGGCCACAATTTCCTCTGCCGCGGACGCATATTTCCCATACAGTTCTGCCGGCACATATATCCGCTGAATCCCACATTCCAGCGCTGCCTGGATCTGGTTTTCCGTTTCCGCCTGCACAGTCAGGACAGGCTTTCCGGCTTTCCTGCCCTTTCGCTCTTCCGGCGCCAAAATCCGCAAGCGCCGGCTGGGTACTGCCGTCCGCATGGCCGTCAGCTCCGCGCAGGCCTGCCTGCGCACATGATTGACCTCACTGACCGGCAGGCTGAGTCCCGGCTCCGCTTCTACCGCAAGCCTTGCCGGTACAAAAACCGTATTCCCCAGCTTCGCCAACTGACCCTGCAGCTTGTCTGCATCCATGGCACAATGCTGCGCCGGTTCCGCCGGGATCATCCCTACTGCCCGGGCGCAGTTCCCTTCCGGATCTGTCATGATGAGCTCCAGCGGGCTGCCCAGCCGCAGGCTGACCGCTATATGCACGGGCACTTTGCGGAAATTGGCGTCCGGTTCACACCGCTTCTGAGCCGCAGGAGAAAATAAATTTTTTGCCATATTGCCTGGATTGTTAAAGCTCATCATCTGGCTGCCGGTTTTACCTCTCCAGTAATCATCCGTAAAACCGCTGCGGCAAAACGCGTCTCGAAGCTCTCTCATATCCGCCGGAGAAACCGGCCCCGGCGCGTCCAGATATTTCCGATAGATCCCTACAACAGCGGAAACATATTCCGGCCGTTTCAGCCGGCCCTCAATTTTCAGGGAATCCACCCCAATCCGGCGAAGCTCTTCCAGAGACTGCACAAGAGCCAGATCCTTGGGGCTTAACAAATACCCGCCCATTCCCGGTCTGCCGTCTTCTAAAAGGGTATACGCCAGCCGGCAGGGCTGGGCGCACATGCCCCGGTTCCCGCTGCGGCCGCCGATCATGCTGCTCAGCAGACACTGCCCCGAAAAGCACATACAAAGGGCACCGTGGCAAAAAACCTCAATTTCTGCCTTGGCGCCGGCTTTAATTTCCTGGATCTGTTCCCGGCTCAGTTCCCGGGCTAATACAACCCTGGAAAATCCTGCTGCCTCCAAAAACCGGACCGCTTCTAACGAGGCGGCCGTCATTTGCGTACTGGCATGCAGCGGCAGATCCGGGCACATTTCGCGCACCCGAGCCGCCATCCCAATATCCTGTATAATCAGCGCGTCGATTCCCAGGCTGTTCAGAGTCCGCACATATTCCAAAAATCGGACCGTTTCTGTTTCCTTGACCAGCGTATTCGCCGCCACATGGACCGCCGTCCCCCGGAGATGGCAATATTCCACCAGCCGGCCGATTTCAGGCAGGGTAAAATTATCCGCCGATTTCCGGGCGGAGAATTGTTCCCCCCCAATATACACTGCATCCGCTCCGCTTTGCACAGCGGCCCAGGCCGCCCGGGCAGAGCCGGCCGGCGCAAGCAACTCCATCGTTTTCATCCTCACATCGCGTCGATCATTTCCATGATCTCCTTCTCTTTGATCTCGTATTCCCGCTTAATCTGCTCTAGCTTTTCATCATTCTCCCGTTTTGCCTGAGCTAGCTCCTTTTCCAGATTTTTAATAACCTCGCTAGCCTGGGAGAGCTCCTTGGCATAAGCCATCAGCTGAGCCCGGATATGATCCTCCCCGGTGTCTTTCCTGTCCTTTTCCGCCATTTTATGTTTTTCCAAATCGTCGCAGTAATTCAGCGCCGTCAAAAGCGCCGCCTTCTCAAAGGTCAGCCGGGGATTTTTGTCGATAACCTCGGTCATCCTGGCTTCCACCATTTGGGCAATCCGCACCAGGTAATCCGCCCGGTCATTTGATAAAAGGTTAAATCCCCGGCCCCGAATCTCCACATGCACTCTGCTGCTCTTCGCCATACTTCTCATTCCTTTCTGCGGCGTTTTGTCTTACGCCTAAAAACGGGTACTTATAATTTATTATACTACTTTTTGACAAATAAATCAATATCGAATATGCACAGATTTCCTTTACGCCGTATAATGGGATTTTTTTCCAGAATAGAATTGACAAATTCCTGAATATACTATATACTAAAGATATACTATCAAGAAAGAAGTGATTAACATGACGTTCCAAGAAGCCTTTGACAAATTGAAGGTAATTCTCCTAACAGCGGACACCGCCGGGTTTGCGGAACATTTTGCTATCCAGATAAACCTGACCAACAAAGACTGCGGCGGTATTTTTTATATCGAATGGAAGGACGGCACATTATATGTGGAGCCCTATGATTACTATGACCGCAATGTTATGGTTTCGGCCATGGCCGGCGATCTTGTCCGGATTTTAGAAGGACGCATGAATCCGCAAAAGGCGCTGGAAAGCGGTAAAATACAAGTTCAAGGTGAAGCCTCTATTCTGCTTTCCCTGCTGAGCTCTATTCCGCCTGTACCAAAGCCGGTTAAAAAGCCTGCCGCGAAAACAGCGGCGGCCAAGGAGACGGCTACAAAACGGACAGCCAAAAAGGCCGTTGGTGAATCTGCGGAAAAAGCAAAAAAAGCACCGGCAAAGCGTACCACGAAAAAATCATAAATCCGCACAGCCTAAGGACGCCTTTCGGCGTCCTTTTCTGCACGCTGGTCATTTACTTAATCAATTCCGGGTGTATTCCGTTTACTGTAGCAGCTTCTGATCCGCAAAATCCAAAAACAGCCGCCAGTCAAACCGGGTTAGAGCATGGCTGCCAGTCCTGCGGTGATACGCGATTTCCCCGCCATGGTATGGCATATCATTTTCAATCGTTTCCGGCGCTAAAACTCCTGTTTTTCCATACAGCCCATAGGCCGCGCCGGCAAGCCTGCAGGACAAAAGCTCGCTGTCCGGATCCGCCCATTCGTCCTCCGACGCGCTGGCCACATACAGCGGCCGGGGCGCGATCAGCGCCAAAAGCATATGCTGATCTATGGGCAGCATGGCCTCATCGTCGTTATACAGCCTGTAATTTTCGCAAAACCAGTCTGTGGCGCCGTTGATGTCTTTAACATGCTCTCCGGTCTTCCCTCGGGTGAACGCGGCGCCGGTGCATCCAGACTCGTTGGATATCACCATCGCGAGCCGCTGGTCCGTCGCGCCGGCCCAAAGGGCCGCTTTCCCGCCCCGGGAATGGCCGATTACCGCCACCCGCCGGCTGTCAATATCCCCATCTGTCTCTAAATAATCCATGACCCGGGAAACGCCCCAGGCCCAGGCGGCGATGATCGACCAGGAATTGTCCCGCCGGGCAGCATCCAAGGCGGTAAACACGCCTTCCTGATAACGCGGCCCGCTGAAAAAGTCCGGGCATAGCCGGCTGGTCTTCATTACAGCCAGTCCATAGCCACGGCCGGCGATCTCCAAAATAGGCAGCAGCGGAAAATCCAGCCTGCTGTCAATATCACAGGCCTGCTCTTCGGCCTGGTGCATAATATGTATAAAAGCCGGCAGTGGTTTTTCATACTCTGCCGGAATAAACAGATCCATACCCATGGTATAGCCTGAAAATGTGAACTCCACCTTTTTCTGCAATACGCCTTGTTCCCGCTGTATCTCCCGGACTGAAAACGCCATGTCCTTAGGCCGATCCACAGGCGGTACGCCATACACAAAATTTTCTAAAATTGTACGGATCTCCGCCCGTCTGTACTTTTCCCACATTTCTTTGCCGGCGATCTTCTGTCCGCTGAGGGCAGTCAAAATTTCCGGATAAATCATAGCCTTCCCGCCTCCATTCTGTTGAATAATTTCAGTATAGCACAATTTCAGTCATTTATCCAGCTATAATTTGGATTTTTTTACCGCCAAATATAAAATCCCCGGCGTTATTACGCCGAGGATTTTATCAAACCTCAATCAGGCTTCTATGCTTTCCCGTTTTCCCCGCATAATCTTCGACCACTGGCCGCAGACCGATAGGCGTGACCTGGTTTTTGGCCAGGATACTTAAAAACCGCTCCGCCTCCTGCCGGCTGAAAAACAGGCCGGATATGCGTTTGCATTCCCGTTCTGTGTGACCATCCTGGAAATATGCCGTCTTTTTGATCTGCACACCGTAGCTTTTTAATTCACAATATTCTACAGCCAGCATTTCTTCTATTAAAGAGTATTGCAATACCATTTCATAATATCGCTCATTGTGTACGGCAACTGTTTTTTTGTCATACAAGATCTCTTCCAATACTTGCGCCCCCTATTTGATTTTTTGCAGTATTTATTATAATACAATTCGGGGGAAAAATCTATGCCAATCCATCGCAGGGTTCAGCATAAAGTACGCAAATTCAACACTTTACCGCAAAAACCTGGTCGGATCCTGTCAAAAACAGCGGTCTTTTGCGGACACATGTCGGTTTGGGAAGGACGGTTTTCCTATTTTGACAGCTTCTGCAGAAGCACAATGGCCAGGAAAATGATCCCCATTACAACAAAAATACCAAGCATTCCGTATAAAACCACTGGTAAAGTTCCCAAAAAAGCGTCTAAATGC
>CBCTZG010000019.1:0-39929 GCA_965151315.1 uncultured Clostridia bacterium | reverse complement strand
TTACCTGTGGATTAAATGCCAAGACTATGTTATAATAAAGAGGAATTCAAAGAATGCAAAACCGAAGGACTTGGGCCGAGATTGATCTCGACGCTTTGAAAGAAAATATGCATAATATCCGGAAGATTACGGAAAAAAAAGCTATGATCATGGCAGTGGTGAAAGCCGACGCTTATGGGCATGGGGTTTTAGAATGTGCCAGGACGTTGCTGGAGAACGGCGCGGATCAGCTGGCGGTGGCGTGCGCTGACGAAGCAATACAGCTTCGCCATGCTGGGATTTCAGCGCCTGTCCTGATCTTAGGCGCGTCCTTTCTGGAAGAAGCCCGGCAAATCGTGCAGTATGATATTATGCCGGCGGTGTTCTCTTATGAGTTAGCGGCGGCGCTTTCCGCGGAGGCCGTTCGGCAAAGAAAAGCGGTAAAGTTGCATATTAAGATTGATACGGGCATGACCCGGATCGGATATGTGGCCGGCAGTGAAAATGAAAAAATTATTGCTGAAATTTTAAAGATTGCCCAGCTTCCCAATGTGGAGGTGGAAGGGATATTTACCCATTTTGCCACGGCGGATGAAAAAAACGACACATATACACGTCTGCAGTTTACCAGGTTTACGGCGCTTTGCGGCGAGCTGGAGCAGGCCGGGCTTCGAATTCCTGTCCGGCACTGTGCAAACTCGGCGGCGATCATGATGTATCCCGAAATGCACCTGGATATGGTGCGGGCAGGCATTATCCTGTACGGATTGTATCCGTCTCAGGAGGTGGACCAAAGCCGTCTGCCGCTTAAACGGGTGATGACATTGAAAGCCAGGATCACACGGATCGAAACGCCTGGGCCGGACCGGGGCGTAAGCTATGGGATCGAGTACATAACCGGGCGGGAAACCAGGATTGCAACGGTGCCCATCGGTTATGCCGACGGCTATACACGGCTGCTGAACCATAAGGCCAAAATGAACGCAAACGGAAAAATCGTACCGGTGGTGGGAAGAATTTGCATGGATCAATGTATGATTGACGTGACAAATGTCCATACTATCAATACGGGCGATGAAGTAATCATTTTTGGGGCTGATACGGTTACGGCGGACGATCTCGCTGCGCTCCTGGGAACGATCAATTATGAGATCATTTGCATGGTGGCGAAGCGTGTACCGCGGGTTTACTTTAAAAACGGAGAGGCGGTGACGACGTTAAACTATTTAAGTAAACTGTAAAGTATCATAGAAAATTAAAAACGGGGGGCCTGATTACTTTGTCACAACTACGAAAAGCCTTCTTTAAGCTTTCTCTGATGAATTCCGGGAAAAATGCCCGCGTTGTTTTTCAAGCAATCAAGCGGTATCAAAAGATAAACTTGGAAAAATCACTCAGGAAAGGCTATGAGGAAATGGCTTTACTCAATCTTTCGTTAGCCCAAATGTGTTTAGAGTCTGACAGCGAAGCGCTGCGGACCTGTGAGGAAAAACTGACGGAGTGTGAATAGTGGTGATTGTAAAAAGAGGAGATATTTATTACGCCGATTTAAGTCCTGTTGTAGGCAGCGAACAGGGGGGTATCCGACCGGTGCTCATCATTCAAAATGATATCGGAAATAAATACAGCCCAACTGTAATTGCAGCGGCCATAACCTCGCAAATCAACAAGGCCAAGATGCCAACGCATATTGAGCTTGCCGCGAAGGACTATGGCCTGAATAAGGATTCTGTGATATTACTTGAGCAAATACGAACCATTGACAAGAAGCGGCTGCGGGAAAAAATTGGCCATTTGGACGAAGCTAGGATGAAAACGGTGAATGATGCACTTTTGATTAGCTTCGGACTTGGAAGCTTCTGAACGAAAAGCCTTTTAAAGTATAGAGAAGATTTTAGGAGGTATTAGATTGGTTAGAATAGATGCGTGTATATGTAATGGTGGCATTACATATACAAAAAGCTTCCCGGCAGCGCCGGGAAGCTTTTTTATAGGTGCCTTTCGGCGTGAAAATAATCCCTGGTTTACTGAGGGAAGAAAAAACGGAAGCTACAATAAAAGCGGCGAGCTTTATGTAAGCCGCAAAATGTAAGAAACGGTTTGAAAATTTATCTCAAATATAGGGGCAGTGCAAGCCACCGGTTCAGCCGGCAGGCTTCACTGCCTGTTGTTTTTGTCGGAAAACAGCGAACAGCAGGGCTTATAGTATGCGAAAATTGAACGGAAGTGTTGAATTGAGTATAACATCGTGGTATAATATTTTGTGAGAGCGGATTTCAGGAAGTATGGGAATAAAGACCGAATTTTTGGTTTTTTCACCGTAATCAACGAATTTTATCAAAAGCAAGAAGGAAATCAAAGGTGGAATACGAATGCAGACACGGCAGGAAGCAATCCAATTCTGTAATACTTTGGACAACGTATATGAAGACTATCCATTTCATGATCCGAATTGGACTGTCATGCGGCATAAAGCTAACGGGAAAATGTTTGCCGCTATCTTTTCGCGGAATGGGCAGATATGGATCAATGTGAAATGCGACCCGAAGCTGACGTATATGTGGCGGAGCGGTTATGCGGCCGTGGCGCCGGCTTATCATATGAACAAATATCACTGGAATTCCATTATCCTGGATGGGACGGTGCCAGATGACGCGGTCAAAACCATGATTGCGGATAGCTATGCGTTAACCAAGCAAAAAAGACGGGCAAATAAACAGGATCGATAACCATAACACAGGAAGGGTGCTGACAACAGTTGAAAACGATAAAAAAATTTTTGCTGCTGCTGTTGATTGCTTTCGCGGTTTTTTGTGGTGTACAGATCAAGGGCGGATATGACAAATATCAGGCCGCGCTTGCGGACAGGCCGCTTGCGGCGGCTATAGAGGAGCTGCAAGGTATCAAAAATTATACTGTGTATGAAGATATTCCCCAAATTTATTTTCAGGCCCTTGTGGCGGTGGAGGACAGGCGGTTTTACCAGCATAATGGATTTGACATCATCGGTACTGCCCGGGCTGTGTACAATGATATTAAGGCGTGGGAACTGCGGGAGGGCGGCAGTACCATAGCCCAGCAGCTTGCGAAGAACATGTATTTTTCGCAGGAAGGTACGCTGCAGCGGAAGATTGCGGAAGTACTGATGGCAGTGAAGATTGAACGGGAATATACAAAAGAAGAAGTGTTGGAATTTTACATCAACTCAATTTACTACGGCAGCGGATATTACTGTATCTATGATGCCGCGATGGGTTATTTCAATAAACGGCCATCCGAAATGACAGACGATGAATGCACCCTGCTTGTGGGGATTCCCAACGCGCCTTCCGTTTACTCTCTGGATGTTAATCCCGCGCTGGCGTACCGGCGGCAGAAAAAGGTAGTCGAATCTATGGTAGAATGCGGATATATAGCAGAGGAGGAAAAAGAGAGATACCTATCTGACTAACTCTTCGGTCATTGAGGAAATATGGGAAACGATGATTTTATACATTGAAAAATTGGAAACAATGTGGTATAATAGCAAAAGTATAAACCTCATCAACAAAGGAGTTATGAGAAACAATGAAATTAGGGATTATCGGGCTTCCGAATGTAGGTAAGTCCACCTTGTTTAACGCGATTACCCAGGCTGGGGCGGAGTCGGCGAATTACCCGTTCTGCACGATCGAACCGAATGTAGGTATTGTAGACGTGCCGGATGAGCGGGTTGACCGGCTGGCCCAGATGTATCACCCGAAAAAGGTGACCAGGGCGTACATTGAATTTGTAGATATTGCCGGCCTTGTCCGGGGCGCCTCCAAGGGAGAGGGGCTGGGCAATAAGTTTTTGTCACATATCCGGGAGGTAGACGCCATTGTCCATGTAGTCCGCTGTTTTGAAGATGCCAATATCACCCATGTAGACGGATCAGTCAATCCTCTGCGGGATATCGAAACGATCAATTTAGAACTGATTTTTGCGGATTTAGAGGTTCTGGAGCGCCGGATTGACAGAACAAAAAAAGCGATGAAGGGTGATAAGTCTTTGGCGGCGGAATTGGCGCTCTTCGAACGGGTAAAGGCCGCCTTAGAGGAAGGCAGGTCTGCCCGAAGCCTGACATACACGCCGGAAGAGGCTGCTATCATGCGGGATGTTCAGTTGATTTCTATGAAGCCGGTGTTGTATGCAGCAAATGTCGCGGAGGACGATTTTACAAAAGGGATCGAAAACAATCCGTTTGTGCAGGCTGTACAGAACTTAGCGGCCGGGGAAAATTCGGAGGTTATGCCGGTTTCCGCAAAAATTGAGGAAGAGGTGGCCCAGCTGGAGCCAGAGGAAAAGGCTATGTTTTTAGAAGAGCTGGGTATGGCGGAATCCGGACTGGACCGTCTGATTAAAGCAAGCTATAAGCTTTTAGGGCTGATCAGCTATCTGACGGCCGGGGAACCAGAGGTGCGGGCCTGGACGATCACCCGGGGGACAAAAGCGCCGCAGGCTGCCGGGAAGATCCACTCAGACTTTGAACGGGGCTTTATCCGGGCGGAAGTTGTGCCTTATAATGACTTGGTAGCCTGCGGGTCCATGGCCGCCGCGCGGGAAAAGGGGCTTGTGCGCTCGGAGGGCAAGGAATATGAGATGAAAGACGGGGATATTGTCCTTTTCCGGTTTAATGTGTGATGGACGAATGGCTTTGTGCGCCTACGCAAGAAAAGGGATGTTTTTAATTTATTTATGCTTGACAAATGCGAAGGACTATGCTATAATTAAAGTTAGAAAGTGAAAATGGAGGAAAGAGAAACAATGTCTGACGACAGCGACAGTGACCAGGTGCCGTTAAATTTTGTTTGTATAAAGAGGACATAGCCGTATGGATTTTGGATACGGCTATGTCCTTTTGCGCTTTTATATTTATAATATGTATTTTAAAGGAGGATGTTTATTTTGGGAAGTAAGCTGATGGGGCAGATTATTTTGCAGATCGTACTCATCGCAATGAACGCGGTTTTTGCCTGCGCAGAAATCGCTGTGATTTCTATGAATGGGAATAAGCTGGATAAGCTGGCAGCCGGCGGCGACCGGCGGGCGGGGAAGCTTGCCCGACTCACGAACCAGCCGGCCCGGTTCCTGGCGACAATCCAAGTCGCTATTACCTTGTCTGGATTTTTGGGAAGCGCCTTTGCAGCGGACAATTTTTCAGACATGCTGGTGGCGGGGATCCTGCGGCTGGGGATAGCCGTGCCGGAGAAAACCTTAAATGTCATAGCAGTAGTTTTAATTACAATCATCCTGTCGTTTTTTACGCTGGTATTTGGTGAACTGGTGCCTAAGCGGATAGCCATGCGAAAATCAGAAAAGATCGCGTTGGGGATCGCCGGGCTGGTTTCCTTCATTTCTCGGCTGTTTGCTCCGGTCGTCTGGCTTTTGACAGCTTCTACCAACGCAATTTTGCGGCTTTTGGGTATTGATCCGAATCAGGAGGATGAGGAGATCAGTGAGGAAGAAATCCGGATGATGGCGGAGACAGGTCAAATGAAGGGGATTATTGACGAGCAGGAAAACGAAATTATTCAGAATGTCTTTCAGCTGGATGATTTGTCTGTAGATGAAATCGCTACCCATCGGACAGAATTGGATATATTATGGATGGAAGACGATGACGCGCAGTGGCGGGAAACGATCTGGAACACAAACCATAACTTTTACCCGGTTTGCGACGGGACGGCAGATAAGATTTTAGGTATTCTGGACGCGCGTCGCTTTTTCCGGCTGGGCGAGCCGAGCCGGGCGGAGATTTTGGAAAAGGCAGTGCAAAAGGCGTATCTGGTCCCAGACAGTATGCGGGCTGATGTGCTTTTGCAGAAAATGCGGGAAACAGGAAATAGCTTCGCTATGGTTGTTGATGAGTTCGGAGGGACATTTGGCGCTGTTACCATGACGGATCTGCTGGAGAAGCTGATCGGGGATATGTGGGAACAAAAGGAAGAGATTCAGCTGGTTTCCAATGGAGAATATATGGTACAGGGCGGCATGGATTTAGATAAATTTGAAAAAAAGTTTAAGTTAACTATCGACTCCGACTGCGCGACAGTCGGCGGATGGGTTACCGAACGATTGAATAAGCTGCCGAAACCAACTGATGCGTTTTCTTATGACGGCCTGATGATCACTGTACAAAAAACCGACGGAAAGCGGGTTGTTGAAATCAGCGTACAGGAACCGGAGGCGGCGTAAAAAAACGGCGTTATGGGGCGTGTCCCCAATAAAGCGAGATTGTCTTTAGGAAGCGGTATAGCATTGTCTATGCCGTTTCTTTATTATATAAATCATCCAGCAAAGATGCGAAGAATATTCCTAGATAAAGCAAAAGGATAGGATGCCTAAAATATGGTAAAAGAGAAAAAGCAGTGCATAAAGTAGAAAGCCGAAGAAGGGTGCCATATCCGGCAGACTCTTGGGGGCTAAAATAAGGGTACAGTCGTCTAAGCTGTACCCTTATTTTGATGATAGAAGTTCTTTATTTTACCCATGCGTTCCATCTGTTTTTGTATGATTTATCTGACAGACAAAGAAAGCGTCCTATTATAAAACAGCTCTGAAATGATCCTTCGCTTTACTCAAAAACAGTTCCGCAGGCCTAGAAAACGTCTGGTATTTTTTCCAAACCAAATCAAAATGTATGCGGTAATCCAAAGCAAGCGGTACAAAACAAAGATTCCCGCTCCCAGACGTATTGGCGTGCTTATCAATTCCGATCATATATCCGATCCCTTCTTCTACCATCAGGGCAACCCCGATCAAATCAGGGAAAATAATGAGCTGTACCATTTCAGCCTGACCGATGAGGAAATGCAGCGGATCAACGCCCTTGACCGGAATGAAAAGCATGATTGGTATTGATAAAATAAACGGAGGCAGCTATGGATATTTTCGAGCGGGATTTGGCGGGAGAGGCTATTTCCATTCACGATCCCGAATTTTATAAAATCAATGCGGTAATCGAACAAACACAAAAAATATTGGCAAAGCTCAACCTTGCCTATCACACAAAAGAAGAAGTGCGGGCGCTTTTCTCGGAGCTGACAGGACGGCAGGTTGATCCATCCTTTGAGCTGATGCCGCCGTTTTACGCGGATTTCGGCAGGAATATCATTGTCGGCAGGGATGTTTTTATCAGCCAGAACTGTACCTTTATGGACAGGGGCGGTATTACGCTGGAGGACAAGGTCTTAATTGCGCCGCGGGTAAACCTTGTAACCATCAACCACAGCATTGCCCCAAAGCAGCGGCGCAATACCGAATCAAAGCCGATCCACATTTGTAAAAATGTTTGGATCGGCACAGGCGCAACCGTGATGCCGGGCGTGACAATCGGTGAAAACGCCATTATCGCCGCTGGTTCGGTTGTGACAAAAGATATTCCGCCGGGCGTGATTGCGGTGGGCGTACCGGCAAAAATCATAAAAGAAATTTAATTTAGAAAGGACGTTATCAAAATGATGAAATTTAACTTTTACAATCCAACAAACCTGATTTTCGGAAGCGGCAGCTTATGAGCTTGGCAGCCAGGAACTGCCGGGCAAAAAGGCACTGGTACTCGTTTCTAATGGGAAGTCCACAAAGGCCAACGGCTATCTCGACCGCACGCTGGAGCAGCTCAAAAAGTCGGGTGTGGAAACGGCGATATGGGCAAGGGACAGCCGCTGGTGAATAAGGGCCTGCGCCGATCGTCACCATTGCCACCACAGCGGGCACAGGCTCAGAAATCAACTGCTGGGGCGTGATTTCCAATCAGGAAACCAACGAGAAAATCGGTTTTGGCAACCCGGCGCTGATGAAATATTTCCAGATGGTTGCCTTGAGTCCGTCTGTGGTTATTTTTTCTAGAGATTGTCTTCGCCGTCTTCCGTTTTTAAAGCAATATTCTCTTGATTATAACTTGAATATGGGGTGTCAACTTTTTTTATACCACATCAGACCTGCTAGAGTACAAGTATGGGTCAAAACCCTTTGGGTGTCGACGGTAGGGAGAAATAAAAGGATAATGGCAGAGTATATACGAAATCAGCTTAAAGAGGGTTATGCAGCGGATCAGATAAGCATGAATGAGTACATAGACCCGTTTACGGGCAGCAAGAATCAGCAGGCAAAAAAAGACAGCCGCACGAGAGCGGCTGCCAGTGATAGTAATGCGGTACCAAGCTTTTAGTGCCCCTTATAGAGGTTAAGCCTGTAATTGCCTCTTATAGGGGCAGAGCAAGCCACCAATTTACTGGTGGTCATGACTCAATATCAATCATATTGTCCACCAGTAAAAATAAACACATCCTGGGCCGTGCCATCTACGACCTTGGCAATTGCGATATTCATAACGCCCCATTCCCACATAATTATATTGTTATTCTTTGTAAATGTACTTCTTAGAATATCATCGTTTGTACCAGCGAACAGATTTGCCTGACTGGAATAGGAATAGTCATACACATAAACCGCCGTGTCATCGTTCAAGCCGATGTGTAATATTCCGCCATCCTGCGTTTCAGATCTGTTTAAATCTGTATATGGGCCGGAACAAACGCTTTTATCCTCATAAACTTTTCCAATAGAAAACGAATTATCTGATTTATGTATAACTGGGCCGATCGCGATTTGAACTGACATATCGTGCGCTGGCAGCCATTCTGTAGTCCAAGCCGGTTTATTGCTTGGAAGCAGCAATAAATTACTGTGATCGCCAGGTTTCTGCATTTCCGACTGAAATTTAGCCCAATCATAAGAAAGTTCGCCTTCAAAAATTGTATCTAGGGTTTCAATTTCCCCCTTTGCGTTCAATGTATACACAACTACATCGTTCTTATCTAGAAAATATACCTTATCGCCCATCTTGAGTACAGCATTTTCTGAAAGCGTAAAGGATTGTTTTTCGCCCTTTGTAAGCATTGTTAAAGTATAGACGACCCTGCCATTATCCCAAGCCACTGCCGCATATGATGTAAGAACAGCCAACCGGGTATTGTCTGCAGCGGGCGAGGGCGATTCCGGACCAGTCTCCTCGATGATGACCATTGGGTATGTGCCATCTATATTTTTTTCGCAAAACCCGTATACAGTGTAGTCTGTATTGTTTACAAAGAAATCTGTATTTCCAGATTTTAAATCCTCTATATGCTCTTCCGGGTAATAGGCATCTGTGTTGATAACAGCCGTGTCCGCATTCATATATACACAGCCTACCGAGTTTGTGGCCGCTTTAAATCTACTGTCGGCCACAACACCTTCCCGGCGGACCAATTCTTTGATATTTCCGTTTGAATCCAGCCGGAATTCAAATACCCGGTTGCTGCAGCTGCGCTTGCGGGCGGGGCCTGTTGTTTCACTATCTTTTAATTCCGCAGAATAAATCTGTTTCATAGCAGCTTCGGGTGTTTCCCAGCCGTTTATATTGGGGGTTACATTGAAAGTTTCCCATGTACCGTCTGCAAAGTATAGTGTTAAACCATAATTGTCATATGAACCCGATGTATCTATACCGTCTGCAATGGCATATTGTTCCACATTCGGTATTTGATCCATATCAAAAATTTTTCCGGAGACATCTAAGTAAGCAGTATACCTTCGGGATAATATCAAACCTAAATCATCGATTAAATCATCAAAGCTATATTGGTATTCTGTAACTTCATATGCATCATTATCCAAATAAATTGTTTGGTCTGAATTGTTTGTGCCGCAGAATGTACCCGTCACAGTATTTCTGGACACATAGATCTGATAAAAACGGGAATCGCTAAAACTATGTGTAACATCATACACGATCGTCAGTATATCATCTTTCTGCAAATCCTCTATCCCGATTTCGTGCCCATTATAGCGAATAGTATATTCCAGCCGAGTGTCTTCTTTGGCAAGTGTCAAGAAGCTATCGAACAAATCCATTCCGCGCTTACTAAAAAAGATCTGGCCGGTGCGGGGCAATACGCTTTCTACACGTACGGTTGCATATCGGGTTACGTTGACAATATCATAGTAACCGTCGGCAGGCCCGGAGCCAGTATAGGTATCAACCAATTCAATTTTGCCATTTTGTTTATCGCGAATATACGTCCTAAAATAGTCCTCTGTTAAAATCCCTAAATGGATTCCGTTGACATATAGCTGTGCGCCGGCGGGATTGAAATAATATTTTATAGGCTTTGGGGCGTCGCTGGAAGCATAAATGCAAATATAACCATTTCCCGTACCTAACTGATAGGTGGATGGATCCACCATGGTAATCGGAGCAGTAATCTTCTGTAGATTTTCTAATGGATTGAACTCTGCAAACAGCATATTTGATAATACGTGCATTGTTTCGATATTATCCCAAACATAAGCCTTTATATGCCCAAGCTTTATCCCGTCCGGGACGTTGATCAACGCGGAAAAACTTTGCTGTTTCCAGCTTTCACAGGAAGAAGACAGAATATTAAATGAAATTAGCAGATTATCAGAAGAGTAGGCGGCAATTATCAGCTGATCGCCGCTGCGATTGTTGGCACTGATGTTTGTCATCATGACAGCGGCCATGCAAGAACCGGTTGGATCTGTGATCACATCCCCGTTTAAAGTGGTGAAGTACAGGTTTTCTAACCGATAGATTTGATCAGTATTTGCCGCCTGTATTGTGATCGGAATTAAAAACATCATAAAACAAATCCACCAGAAGCTTAAAAACACTTTTTTCATTTGTAATTCCCCTCCCAATAAATCTTATTCTAACATTATACAACAAACATCCATTATTAACAATATTTCAACAAGAATATTTTAAAAATCAGGCAAATTATATATATCAATTAAAAGTTTTTACACATAACGAACAACTTATTATTCACTATTCTAGACAATCACCGGTGTGGTTTTATAATCTTTTCCCGCCTGTCTGTATGTAGGTGAATCCGCGCACAGTGCCGCAAGATCAGTTGCCAGGATATCTTTGGCAAACATGGAATCAGTACTGTTATAATCCGCTGTTTTTGTAACAATTTGCAGTTTGGTGGTTTTGCGGATCGCGGCAAGGAGCGACTTCCCGGTTTGGTTCATCCCCAAAACCCGAGCATACCGGGGCGGTGTACGGGCTAAATCGGGGGTAAGCCCTAATAGAGCAGACAGGCAGATTCGCCGAATCCGGGCTGCGGTATATCGCTTCGTAACTGTATGCTGCACAATGTCTTCTATAGAGTCATATTGCCGGCCTGCCGCAATCAAGCGGTTCTCCAGACCTTCCGCCACGCCGCTGACAGCCCGCAGCCTTTCTGGGTTGGCAGTGCGCAGATAACAGGAAATTGCGGTATCCAGACGGGCAGTATCATAGTGAACGGCAGTTTCGTAAACCGGCCGGAGCTGCGTGGGGACCCATGCAAAATAATCCGCCCCGTTCTGCATCCGGCTGCGCACAGCAGCTGCGCTGGCGAATAGGCCTTTTGGAGCCTGATCGTGATACCCTACGGCTTCACGTCCCAATGTGACTGGACGGATATGGCTTTTGAGGCGTTCTAAGGCACACAGGTATTCCAACGCTAAAATGTTATTGGGCTGGCACAGAATGGATTCGGGGATCAGCCCTGCATATGCCTTTTGGCGGGCAGCTGGATGGCTTTCTCCTGCAGCCAGATACTGCTGAATTTTTTTAGAAACCATGTCCGGCTCATGCAGAAGCAAAGCGGCAGCCTGGGTCAGTTCGGAAATGTCCCCGGATTCAGAGCCGAAGCAAAGGGTATCAATGATTCCAAATTGATCTAACAGGAAAACGGCGCCGAAAGCAAACCGCTCGGCCGAATTGACGCAAAAGCAAGCCGGCAGCTCCAGAACCAAATCCACGCCGCACAGTAAGGCCATCTGGGCTCTTGTCCATTTATCCAGTATAGCAGCCTCGCCCCGCTGCACAAAACTGCCGCTCAT
Source organism: uncultured Clostridia bacterium (assembly GCA_965151315.1). Lineage (GTDB taxonomy): Bacteria > Bacillota > Clostridia > UBA1381 > UBA1381 > Avimonoglobus. Next base: position 28,028 of record CBCTZG010000019.1, on the reverse strand, counting down.
TACAGCAACAACAGCGTCGCTGTGCTTTTTTGCAAATTCTAATTGATACCGATGTCCGTTGTGAAAGGGATTATATTCCGCGATTATGCCTGTAATTTTCATAATTTACCGCCTTTTGTCCATACTAAGTATTATTCTGGAATTATTATACCGTATGGGATCTGATTTGTACAGAAAAAAATAATTATACAAAAAAAGTATAAAATTTATATAACCTATTGACAAAATAGGAAATAGAAGGTAAACTATAGGCAAGCACATAGAAACGGTGCTGAGGAAAGGAGCGATAATAATGACAGTTTACATGGACAATAACGCCACAACCGCACTGAAGCCGGAGGTTTTGGAAGCCATGCTGCCATTTTATACGGATATATACGCAAACGCTTCCTCCAAGTTTTACGAAGCTGGCAGGCAGGCGGGAAAAGCTTTGGCAGCGGCCAGGGAGCAGACAGCGAAGGCCATCGGCGCCAACGCCAATGAAATTTATTTTACCGCATCCGGCTGTGAGGCGGATAACTGGGCGATAAAAGGGATCGCGCTGGCAAACAGGCAAAAAGGGAATCATATCATAACCTCCCAGATCGAGCATCATGCGGTACTGCATACCTGTGCTTTTTTGGAGAAAAATGGATTTCAGGTTACTTATTTACCGGTAGATCGTGTTGGACGGGTGGATCCGGCGGCAGTAGAGGCCGCCATCACCGATCAGACAATTTTAATTTCTATTATGACTGCCAATAACGAAATTGGCACAATCCAGCCAATTTCGGAAATTGCCGCAATCGCGAAAATGCATAAAATCCTGATGCATACGGATGCGGTCCAAGCCATTGGACACATGCCGATACATGTACAGGATTTGGGCGTTGACCTTTTGTCGGTTTCCGCCCATAAATTTCATGGCCCGAAAGGGGTTGGCGCGCTGTATATCCGAAACGGCGTACGGATCGAAAACCTGATCCATGGCGGCGGTCAAGAACGTGGAAAGCGGGCGGCCACAGAAAATTTAGCTGGTATTGCCGGTCTGGCCAAAGCAATTACGCTGGCTGTTCAAGATTTGCCGGAAAACATGGCGAAAATGGCCGACCAGCGTGACAAGCTGATCCAAGGGATCCTGGATAGGATTCCTTACTGCAGACTGAACGGGCCGCGGCGGCAGGACCGGCTATGCAACAATGTCAATTTTTCATTTCAATATATTGAAGGCGAATCAATCCTGATGCTTTTGGATACATTTGGGATTGCCGCATCCAGTGGCAGCGCCTGCGCGTCGGGAGATTTAGACCCATCCCATGTACTCCTGGCCATTGGGCTTCCCCATGAAATTGCCCACGGTTCCCTGCGGCTTAGTGTGTCAGCGGATACGACGGATGCGGAGGTGGAGTATGTTTTGGAAAAGCTGCCGCAGGTGATTGAGCGTCTGCGAATGATGTCGCCGTTATATGAAGAAGTACTGAGAAAGGAGGGATAATCAATGTACAGCGAAAAGGTAATGGATCATTTCTCAAACCCCCGGAACGTGGGCGAAATTCCAAATGCCAATGCGGTTGGACAAGTGGGAAATGCCAAATGCGGAGATATCATGAAGATTTATATGCAGATTGACGATAATGTAATCCAGGACGTCAAATTCAAAACCTTTGGCTGCGGCGCGGCAATCGCCACCAGCTCTATGGCTACGGAAATGGTTAAGGGGAAAACCGTAGACGAAGCGCTGACTCTGACAAACCGGGCTGTGATGGAAGCGCTGGATGGGCTGCCGCCGGAAAAGGTGCACTGCTCTGTATTAGCTGAGGAGGCAATCCAGGCAGCAATTCAAAGCTATCAAAAAAATCAGGGCACAACGCAGACCAGTCAGGGCCCATGCCCGGACTGCTGTGCGGATTGTCAAAGAGGACATTAAATAAAAACAGGGAGCATGGCTCCCTGTTTTCGTTTCAACAGGCAAGGATTCGACAAAAGTTGGACACAGTATCTATAGGGGTATTCCAGATTAACATACCATATTTTGTATATATTTTATGAATTTTTCAAAAAAGGCTTGCAAAATGAAAAAGATTAGAGTATAATGCATATAGTATTTTTATCATCTGGTCATAAGAACTATTCATAAAAATCAGGAAATCTGTCGATTTGCCGGTTTTCCTGGGAAAGGAAGGGAAAATGGGGAAAGCGGAACAAAAGCAGCTTCGCCATATACAGTTAAAACAGAAAATCGAAGAAAACCCATTTTTGAAGGATGAAGATCTGGCCGAACAGCTTGGCGTCAGCGTAGCGACGATCCGTTTAGACCGGGCGGAGTTAGGGATCCGGGAATACCGGGAACGGATCAAAAACGTGGCGGCCAGCGGCCTTTCCCGAAGCCATACTGCGGAAACCGGCGATTTACTGGATTTAAATTTATATCATGACGGGATCTCCGTGATGACCACTGATGAAACCATGACATTTGCCGGAACGGACGTTGTGAAGGGACAAGCGGTTTTTGCCTTTGCGGAAAATTTGGTCTTACAGCTGATCAACGCGAAAACAGCAGTCATTCGGGTAGCCAATATAAAGTTTATAAAAGAAATTAAAAAGGGCGATAAGCTCATCGCGAAATTTGAGGTAAAGCGTGTAAAGGACACAGAGGAATATATCGTTTGGGTACGAATCAAAGTTGCACTGCAGGAAGTGTTCCGGGGAAAATTCAATATCCTGGTTACCCAAACAGAGGATTGACAATGGGAAAGTAGGAAAGGAATTCGATGAAGAATGAAAATCATCATTGACGCCATGGGCGGCGACAACGCCCCGCAAGTTCCGGTTGCGGCTGGGGTGAAAGCGGCAAATGAACTGGATATGGAAATTGTATTTGTCGGAAACGAGCAGATTATCCAAACAGAACTGAAAAAATACAGATATCCGGCGGACCGGATTGCAATTGTGCATGCTGACGAGGTAATCTCGAATCATGAGGAACCGGCCAAAGCTGTACGGACGAAAAAAAACGCGTCTGTCGTTGTTGGCGGCAGGCTTTTGCGAAACGGCGGCGGAGATGCGCTTTTGTCAATGGGCAATACTGGGGCCTTGCTGGCAACAGGGCTTTTGGTTGTGGGACGGATCAAGGGCGTACACCGGCCGGCCTTGGCAACGCTTCTGCCAACGGCAAAGGGGCCAAAGCTTTTGATTGACGCCGGCGCAAACACCAACTGCCGTGATATAAACCTGGTGCAGTTCGCAGTGATGGGCAGCATTTATATGAAAAACGTGCTGGATATTCCAAGCCCAACGGTAGGCCTGATCAGCAACGGCGAGGAAGAAGGAAAGGGCGACGCCTTAACGAAGGAAACCTATCCGCTGCTGCGAGCGGCAGACATCCATTTTATTGGCAATATTGAGGGCCGTGACGTGATGGAAGGCACTGCGGACGTCATTGTATGCGATGGCTTTGTCGGAAATGTGATTCTAAAGACCGTAGAAGGAATGGGCGCCGTCATCGCCAGAATGGTTAAGCAGATGTTTATGAAAAACTTTGCTACTAAGCTTGGCGGCTTATTTGTCCGGGGCGGCATCGGCGAGTTTAAAAAGATGATGGATTATCGGGAATACGGCGGCGCGCCTTTGCTGGGCGTAAAAAAGCCGGTGATCAAGGGACATGGTTCCTCAGACGTCAAGGCTGCTTATTCTGCGGTCATTCAGGCAAAGAAATTCGTGGAAGCAAATTTAATCGAAAATATCAGCGCATCTGTTATAGATATGAACACGGATGAAAAACAATAACAAAGTTTGGAAAGGGATGTTAAAACCATGAAAAAGGCAAGAATCACAGGATATGGGCTGTATGTGCCGGAAAAAATCTACGATAACGCTTACATGGAACAGATCGTAGAAACCAACGACGAGTGGATTACCCAGCGCACGGGAATTAAAGAGCGCAGGATCACGGCAGAGGACGAATACACTACTGATATTGCAACAAAGGCGGCCCAGGCGGCTTTGGCGGACGCCGGCGTTGCCGCGGCGGATTTGGATTTAATCATTATTGCTACTATTACGCCGGACTATTTTACCCCCTCTTGCGCTTGTGTCGTGCAGAAAAATTTAGGCGCCGCGAAGGCTGCCGCGTTTGATTTAAATGCGGCGTGCTCCGGATTTGTCACCGCCCTGACCGTGGCAAAGCAGTTTATTGAAACTGGGTTTTATCAAAAGATTTTGATCGTAGGCGCGGATTCCCTCAGCAGAATCACGGACTATCGGGACCGGAGCACCTGCATCCTGTTTGGGGATGCCGCCGGCGCGGCGGTTTTGGAGGCCGCGGAGGAAAGCGGGATTTTATCTGTCCATATTGGCGCGAAGGGTGAAGACGGTGATAAGCTGACTTGCCTGGCGTGTCGGGAGGACGAGGCGGAAACAGAAAAGCGTGTGGGTAAAAATAAATCCACCATTTGGATGGCTGGGGCAGAGGTCATGAAATTTGCTGTAAAAATTATGGCAGAGGCGGCCAAGCAGGTCATTGCGGAGGCAGGACTGACGATCGACGATATTGCGCTGATCGTACCGCATCAGGCCAATACCCGCATTATCTACGGAGCGGCAAAGCGCATGGGTGTTTCTGATGACAAGGTATTTGTGAATATTCAAAAGTACGGCAATACGTCGGCGGCCTCGATTCCGGTCGCTTTATGTGAAGCGGTGCGGGAAGGGAAGGTAAAAAAAGGCGATAGGGTCGTTATCGTAGGGTTTGGCGGCGGCTTGACATGGGGCGCGGCTGTACTGGAGATATGATTTTGCCTGAATGTGATCGAAAGGGGTATGGAAATGAAATCAAAATTGTGTACATTGCTTGGGATCGAATATCCGGTGATCCAGGGCGGTATGGCCTGGGTCGCAACCGCTGAGCTGGCAGCGGCGGTTTCCAACGGCGGCGGGCTTGGCCTGATCGCGGCAGGCGGCGCACCGGGAGATGTTGTCCGGGCGCAGATCCGGAAGGCCCGGGAACTGACGGACAAACCGTTTGGCGTGAATGTTATGCTGATGTCGCCCTTTGCGGAGGAGGTCATGCAGGTTGTTTTGGAAGAAAAGCCGGCGGTGGCAGCAACAGGGGCAGGTAATCCCGCGAAATATATCCCAGATCTGAAAGCGGCTGGGATCAAGGTTTTGCCGGTTGTGCCCAGCGTGGCGCTGGCAAAAAAAATGGAAAAATCCGGTGCGGACGCCATTATCGCGGAGGGTACGGAGGCTGGTGGGCACATCGGCGAGCTGACGACTATGGTGCTGGTACCACAGGTCAAAGAAGCGGTTAGTGTGCCGGTAGTCGCTGCCGGCGGAATCGCTGACGCCCGGGGAACCGCCGCAGCGCTTGCGCTGGGCGCGGACGGAATTCAGGTGGGCACACGGTTTATTTGCTCAACGGAGTGCCTGGCGCATGATAATTATAAGCAGGCAGTGCTGAAAGCCAAGGATCGGGACGCGGTGGTAACCGGCCGTTCCAATGGCGCGCCGGTACGGGCCCTGAAAAATAAGCTGACCAAGGAATATGAACGCCTGGAAAAAGAAGGCGCCAGCTTTGCGGAAATTGAAGCCCTGGGCGTTGGCGGCCTGCGCCGGGCGTTTGAGGACGGCGATGTGGAAATGGGTTCGCTGATGGCCGGGCAAAGCGCGGCAATGGTACACGAGATTCAGCCCTGTGCGGAAATTATTCAGGATTTATTCAAGGGTATTGACGGGATTTTACAAGGGGTTGCAGAAAAGCTTTAAGAACAGGAGGATGCATATGGGAAAAACAGCGTTTGTATTTGCCGGACAAGGCGCCCAAGCTGTTGGCATGGGACAGGAGCTGGCGGATCATTTTGCTTGTGCGAAGCAGGTATTTGAAGAGGCTTCGCAGAGCCTGGGGTTTGATGTTGAGGAGATGATTTTCCGGGGCGACGCGGACACGCTGATGATCACGGAAAACACACAGCCAACAGTTGTGACCATGAGCACGGCGGCGCTGCGGGTCTTGGAGGGAAAGGGGGTAAAGGCGGATGTTGTAGCCGGATTGAGCCTAGGCGAATATACCGCACACATCGCATCTGGATCTTTGCGCTTTGGCGAGGCGGTCAAGCTGGTGAAAAAGCGCGGCAAATATATGCAGGAAGAGGTCCCGCAGGGTGTCGGCGCAATGGCGGCGATTATTGCTTTGGCGCCGGATGCGGTGATCGAGTGCTGTGAAAAGGCATCTGCGGAAGGAATCTGTGAGCCCGCAAACTTTAATTGCCCGGGGCAAATCGTTGTATCCGGCGAGGTCAAGGCTGTAGAAGCCTGCTGTGCCCTGGCTAAAGAGGCGGGGGCGAAACGGGCTATGCTTTTGCCAGTATCCGCGCCGTTCCACTGCAGTATGCTCATAGGCGCCGGTGAAAAGCTCCAGAAGGAATTTGAAAATGTAACAGTACATGATATGCGGATCCCGGTTATCACCAATGTAACTGCGGACTATGTAGCGGATAAGGCGGATATTATCCCGCTTCTGGTAAAGCAGGTTTCCAATTCCGTACTTTGGGAAAAATCAATCCGCCGGATGCTGGCGGACGGCGTGGATACCTTTATCGAAATCGGCCCCGGCAAGACCTTGAGCGGCTTTATTAAAAAGATCAACCGGGATGTGGCTACATATAACGCGGAAGATATGGCTTCTTTGGAAAAAACGTTGACGGGGGTGTGCGGTTAATATGTTACAGGGAAAAACAGCAGTGATTACCGGTTCCGGCCGGGGGATCGGGAAATCGATCGCTATGAAAATGGCAAGCCTGGGCGCCAATATTGTTATTAACGATATCCCCGCGTCAGCCAGCGCTGACGAGACCTGCGGGGAAATCAAACAGCTGGGCGCAGACTGCATCGTAGTCAAGGGCGATGTGAGAAATTTTGAAGATGTACAAAATTTAATCCAGGAAACACTTGACAAATTCGGTACAATTGATATACTTGTAAACAATGCGGGAATTACACGGGACGGTTTAATGCTTCGGATGTCCGACGAGGACTGGGATACAGTAATGGATATCAATCTAAAGGGCGCGTTCCACTGCATTAAGGCGGCGGCTCGGCCGATGATGAAGCAGAAGAACGGCGCAATTATCAATATCGCCTCGGTCGTAGGCGTTATGGGGAATGCCGGGCAGGCCAATTACTCCGCGTCTAAAGCTGGCTTAATTGGTTTGACGAAAACAACCGCGAAAGAATTTGCGAAAAAAGGGATCCGGGCAAACGCCATCGCTCCCGGTTTTATCGCTTCAGCGATGACAGACCAGCTTTCGGAGGATGTAAAAAAACAATATTTTGACGCGATTCCGCTGTCCAGATTCGGGGCGGCAGAGGATGTCGCCAACGCGGCGGCGTTCCTGGCCTCGGATATGGCAAGCTATATCACTGGCCAGGTCATCCATGTGGACGGCGGTCTGGTAATGTAAGCTATGCGAAAGCGCATAGACGTGAAAGGAGGTGACTGGGATGGACGTTTTTGAAAAGGTAAAGGCAGTCGTTGTAGAGCAGCTGAGCGTTGATGAAGCAGCCGTAACAATGGAGGCGTCTTTTATTGACGATCTGGGCGCTGATTCTTTGGACATTGTTGAACTGATCATGGGTTTAGAGACAGAATTTGATATTGAAATTCCGGATGCGGATGCAGAAAAGATTTCAACTGTCGGCGACGCTGTAAATTACATTAAAGAAAGAGAATAAATCGAAGCTAAGGGCGGGACAAACAGATTTCCTGTTCCCGCCCTGCTCGGTTAGCTTTTTGAATGGTATTGACTAATTTTAGATAGATGAAACATAATAGAGTATATGAGGTGAAACGAACCATGAGAAGAGTAGTGGTAACCGGCGTCGGCGCTGTTACGCCGATCGGCAACGACAAGGACGCATTCTGGGATTCGATTCAAAAAGGAGTCTGCGGTATTGACACCGTAAAAAGCTTTGACCCCTCGGAATTTAAATGCCAAATCGCAGGCGAACTGAAGGGATTTGAACCCACGGATTATATTGATAAAAAGGAAGCCCGGAAAATGGACCGGTACACCCAGCTTGCCCTGATCGCGGCAAACGAGGCTATGCGGGATGCAGGCATTGATATGGAGAAGGAGGACCCCTGGCGGGTTGGCGTAATCACAGGCTCCGGAATCGGCGGGATCGCGACCCTGGAAGAACAGCACAAAACCTTGTTAGACCGCGGACCTGGGCGGGTAAGCCCGTTCTTTATCCCGATGATGATCTCCAATATGGGCGCGGCTCAGATCGCCATCAAGTTTGGCGCAAAGGGCATCAATGAAAATGTGGTATCCGCCTGCGCGTCTGGAACAAACGCCATCGGTGACGCGTTCCGCCATATTCAATACGGCGCGAATGACGTAATTATCGCCGGCGGTGCGGAAGCGGCTATTACACCGCTGTCTTTTGCAGGCTTTTGCAGTATGAAAGCGATGTCTACCCACAACGAAGATCCAAAACGCGCGTCCCGGCCGTTTGACGCGGAACGGGACGGCTTTGTGATGGGAGAGGGCGCCGGTTTTATTGTACTGGAAGAGCTGGAGCACGCGAAGGCCCGGGGGGCGAAGATCATTTGTGAGATGGCAGGATACGGCGCCACAGACGACGCTTACCATATCACCAGCCCGATCCCCGGCGGAGAAGGCGGTGCGAAGGCCATGGAGCTGGCGATCGCGGATGCGGGTGTGACACCTTCTGATATCACCTATATCAACGCCCATGGCACCTCTACAAAGTATAACGACAGCTTTGAAACCGCCGCGATCAAAAGCGTTTTCCAAGACGCGGCAAAATCTGTGGCGGTCAGCTCTACCAAGTCCATGACCGGTCATCTGCTGGGCGCCGCCGGCGGTGTCGAGGCGATTGTTTGCGTACTGGCGATCCGGGATGGATTTATTCCCGCGACGATCAATTACCAAAATCCAGACCCAGAGTGCGATCTGGATATTGTTCCCAATCAAGGGCGGCGGCAGCCGGTGGAATACGCAATGTCCAACTCCCTTGGATTTGGCGGACATAATGCCACGATCGTATTTAAAAAATATACAGATTGACCGAAAAGAGGGTTGTCAGTGCACAACCCTGCTTTTCGTTTTTTGAAATGAAGAGGAAGGTATATCATAATGACAGATTTTGAATCTAAGCTGGGATATCCGTTTACGGACCGGCAGCTATTGAAAACCGCTTTAACCCACAGCTCATATGCCAACGAACATCATTGCGAATATAACGAACGGATGGAATTTTTGGGAGATTCTGTGCTGAGTTTAGTTGTCAGCACATATTTATACCAGTCCCTGGCCAAGGAAAATGAGGGAAACCTGTCAAAGCTTAGAGCTTCCTTGGTTTGTGAGCCTGCATTGGCGGCGTTAGCCCGAAAAATTGATTTAGGGACAAACATCCTTTTAGGGAAGGGCGAAGAAAATACCGGCGGCAGGGATCGGGATTCCGTTTTGTCCGATGCCTATGAAGCGATCATTGCCGCGATTTATTTAGACAGCGACTTGGAAACTGTCCGGAAATGGCTGCTGGAACAGATGCACGACGCCCTGCAGGCTGCGCTGCACGGCGGGTCATGGCATGATTACAAAACCACGCTGCAGGAAATTATCCAAAAACACAGCCGGGAACGGATTGTCTATACGGTAATTGCAGAACAGGGGCCAGATCATCATAAGGATTTCTCTGTGCAGGTGACATTAGGAGAAAAAGTGATCGGTGCCGGCAGCGGACAAAGTAAAAAAGAGGCGGAACAAAACGCCGCGAAAAACGCCCTGGAAAAGATGCGTCATGAAGCATTATAATATTCCGATTTTCGTGCCCCACTTGGGCTGCCCGTTCCAATGTGTTTTCTGCAATCAGAAGCATATTGCCGGCGAAGTGGCACCGGCTACGCCGGAAGTGGTTGATGAGACCATAAAAGCCTATCTAAAAATACTTCCAGCCAGCGGGGCCATTGAAGCCGCCTTTTTCGGCGGCAGTTTCACCGGGCTCGGCCTCTCGGAGCAGCGGCGGCTTTTGGCTGCGGCGTATCCGTTTGTAAAAAGTGGGAAAATTCGCGGCATCCGCCTGTCTACCCGGCCGGATTACATCGACCCGGTGATTTGCGCACAGCTTGCTGAATTCGGGGTGACGACTGTGGAGCTCGGTGTACAGAGCATGGATGCAGATGTGCTGCAAGCGTCCCGCCGTGGGCATACAGCGGCGGATGTGGCGGAAGCTGTTGGCATCCTGCGCCAATACCCGTTTCAGATCGGTCTGCAGATGATGACTGGCCTGCCCGGGGATACCCTGGAAAAATCCAGGGCTACGGCTCAGAAAATCATCGGTCTTTCTCCGGATTTTGTGCGGATTTATCCCACCCTTGTGGTCAGGGATACGGAGCTGGAACGAATGTATCAAAACGGCGAATATCATCCGCAGACGCTTAAAGAGGCGGTGGAGCTTTGTAAGGATCTGCTGATGCTGTTTCAGGAGGCAAAAATCCCTGTGATCCGTGTATCGTTACAGACCACGGAGGAGATCTCGCCTGGCGGCGCGGTGGTTGCCGGGCCGTTTCACAGTGCTTTCCGGGAGCTGTGTGAAAGTGAGATTTATTTCGAGAAAATGGTAAAAACACTCAAGCGGCAGGGATCGGGTATAATTTTGGTACACCCACGAGAGCTGTCCAAGGCGGTAGGGAACCGGAAACGCAATATTCTGCGGCTCCGGGCGGAATTCGGCTTAGATATTCAAATCAGCGGCGACAGCAGCGTCCGGCCAGGGGATGTGTGCTGGCGAAAGAAAGAGGGGTAACTTTGTACTTAAAACGGATTGAACTTCAAGGCTTTAAATCATTTGCAGATAAAACCGTCCTGGAATTCGGGCAGGGGGTTACCTCAGTCGTCGGTCCCAATGGCAGCGGCAAAAGCAATATTTCCGACGCGATCCGCTGGGTTATGGGCGAAATGAGCGCAAAATCACTCCGGGGCTCAAATATGCAGGACGTTATTTTTGCTGGAACCGCCACCCGTAAACCAGTGAATTTCGCGGAGGTCAGCCTGGTTTTAGACAACAGTGACAAGCTGTTTCCCATTGAATTTGACGAAATCGTGGTTACCCGGCGGGTATTCCGTTCCGGAGAAAGCGCTTATCAGATCAACAAGGCAAACTGCCGCTTAAAGGATATTCATGAGCTTTTTATGGATACAGGCCTTGGCCGGGACGGGTATTCCATGATTGGGCAGGGAAATGTTTCCCAGATCCTATCCACAAAGGCGGAGGACCGGCGGAGCTTTTTTGAGGAAGCGGCCGGCGTGTCAAAATATAAGCACAGAAAAGACGAGGCATTGCGGAAGCTGGCGTCTGTTACGGAGAATCTGACCCGCATCAGCGATATTACCGCTGAACTGGAGGGCCGGATCAAGCCGCTGGAGAACCAGTCCAAAAAGGCCCGGCGGTATATGGAGCTGTATACAGAATACAAAAAGCTGGATGTCAGCATAAGCTTGATCGCCATTGAAGGCAATAAGGCGGCAAGCCTTTCAGCGGCCCAGCAATACGAAAGTGTAGAGGAAGAGATCGCGCAGCTGCGGGCCCGGGAAACTGAAATCGAGGCCAGGCAAAGCGCGCTTTATGAAAAAAGCCGGAAAAAAGACGAGGAACAGGCGGCAAAAAACCAGGATCTGATGGATAACGAAGCCAAAAGCATGGCGGCGAAAAATGCTATCTCCATAGCGGAAAACGATATTAAAAACAACATGGCGATGGCAGACCGGATTGAACAAGAAATTGCCGCGCTGAATCAGAAAAACGCGGACGCGGAGGAACAGATAGAAACGCTGAAGCAAGATATTTCTCGGCAGGAGCAGGATTCTAAGGGCTTGTTCGACCGGTTCACCCAGATCCAGCAGGAAAATGAGACGGTTTTTGCGCGGTTAAATCAATACCGGCTGGAAATCGACCAGGTAAAGGGCGATATTATTGAACGGATGAACGCTGTGTCAGCGAAAAAAGCCAATATTAATGGAATTGAAGCCCTGCGGAAAAGCTTTTTAGAGCGGCGTGAAGCAGTAGAAAGCGATCTCAAATCCCACGGCCAAGGTGTGGAGGACATTCAAGCCAGGCTTTTGGAAAATAGCCGGGAAAGTGCGGAAAAAAAGGAAAAGATGGTCGCTATGCAGGACCGGATCCATCAGCGGACGGCACGGCTGGAGACTTTGCAGGCCGAATTTGCCCAAAGAGGACGGCAAATAGGGCAGATGGAAGTGGAACTAAACTCGAAAACCTCGAAACGTCGGATTTTGGAGGGGATGGAAAACGATTACGAGGGCTATGCCAAAAGCGTTAAAGCGGTGCTAAAAGCACCGGAGCTGCGGCGGCTGTCGATTTACGGCACGGTTTCCGGGCTAATCGACGTGGAAAAAAAATATGTAACCGCCATTGAGATCGGCCTGGGCGGCGCGCTGCAGAATATTGTGGTGGAGACTGAGGAGGATGCCAAATCAGCCATTGCCTATCTGCGCGGCGCCCGGGCGGGACGGGCTACCTTTTTGCCGGTTTCTTCTGTAAACGGGCGGACTTTAGACAATATCCGGGAAATTTCCGGCGAGCCAGGTGTGATTGGGCTGGCCAGCGGGCTGATCCGATATGATAAAAAATACGACGGGATTATGAAAAGCCTGTTGGGACGCGTAGTGGTGGTAGATACGATTGACAATGCTATTGCCCTCAGTCGGAAATACGGGTATCGCTTCCGGACGGTCACCTTAGAAGGGGACATTTTAAACACCGGCGGCGCTATGTCCGGCGGCAGCGTGAACAAGGTCAGCGGCTTTTTATCCAGGGCCAGTGAAATTAAAGCCCTGACAGAGGACATCGCCGCACTGTCTAAAAATTTGGCCCAGTTAAAGGGCGAACAAACCAGGCAGGGGGAAGAAATCCGGAACATCAACGGCCAGCTGGCTTCTTATACACCGCTTTTGCGGGAATATGAAAACGACGTTCTGGTGCTGGAAAACACAGCGGCCCATTTGCAGAACAGCTTAGAAACCAGCGGAGAATCCGAACGCGCTCTGTCGGAAGAGCTCCGGCAGATTGAGGCCCAGCTTGCCCAGTCTGGCGATGAGATTGCTGGGGCAATCAATGCAATCCGGCAGGACGAACGGGAAATCGCGGCACTGAACGAAAAGGTCGAAGGCCTGGAATCCGATTATGAGAAAACTGCGGCGGATAAAGACGCCAAGGCTAAGCTTTTAATGGATGAAACCCTGCGGCTTCGGACCATTGAAAAGGATATTGAGGCAGCCCAAAATACGATCCGGGATATACAGGCATTGATGGCGGAAAATCAGCGCCTAATTCAGGAAAAGTCTGTAGACAGGCAGTCTGTTGAAGAACGGATCGCGGCGGCTAAGAAAACGATTCAGTCTAAAAACACAGAAATTTCAGAGATTGAGACGCTTTCTCAGGAAATCCGAGGACAGATAGCTGTAATTGAGGCGGACAAAGCGGGGATTGTAGAGGGCCTGAAAGGGATCCAGAACACCAATAAAGATCTGACGGACAAGCTGATTTTGCTGCAGCAGGAGCTGGCCCGGCTGGAAGGCCGCCGGGAAAAGCTGCAGAATGATCTGGAAGGGACGATCAACCGGCTTTGGGACGAATATGAGCTAACGCCCGTCGCTGCCCAAGAGCTGCGGATCCCTATCGAAAATGAAGCGGAATCCAAAAAATATACGTCTGAGCTGAGAGGGAAAATCAAGGCTTTAGGCAGCGTCAACCTAGACGCGGTCCAGGAATACCAGGAAACGAAGGATCGGTTTACGTTCTTGAGCGGGCAAAAGGCGGATTTGGAAAAATCCCAGGATAACCTGAACAAGGTAATCGATTCTATGCAGGAGCTGATGGAGGAGCATTTCCAAAAGCAATTTGACGCGATCAATAAAAGCTTTGGCCATGTTTTCCGGGAGCTGTTCGGCGGCGGAAGCGGCCGGCTGTATTTGTCCGACCCGCGGGATGTAATGGAAAGCGGGATCGAGATTGAAGTGCAGCTTCCCGGCAAGGGCCTGCAGAATATCAACCTGTATTCCGGCGGGGAAAAATCATTTATCGCGATCGCGTTGCTATTTGCGATCTTGGAGGTCAAACCGACGCCATTCTGTATTTTAGACGAGATCGACGCCGCGCTGGATGACGTAAATGTAGCCCGGTTTGCAACATATCTGAAAAATTATATGGCACAGACCCAGTTTATTGTGATCACCCACCGCCGCGGAACTATGGAAGCGGCCAATATCCTGTATGGCGTGACCATGCAGGAAAAGGGCGTATCCAAGCTCCTGTCGCTGAAAATCGATGATGTGGAAGATGAAATGTTGGGATAGAAAGGGATGGAACGCATGGGATTTTTTGAAAAATTAAAAAACAGTCTGGGAAAGACAAGAAACGCGATTTCAGAGCAGGTCAATCAGGTTTTTAAGGTTTTTGTCAGGGTAGACGAGGAATTTTTTGAGGAGTTGGAAGAAGCGCTGATTATGTCCGACCTAGGGGTAGAAACATCCGTTTCCATTATTGAGGAGCTGCGGGACCGGGTAAAAACCAAGCGGATTTCCGACGCTGACGAGGTAAAGGCTGAGCTGCAGGCAGTGATCAGTGATATTATGCAGACCATAGACAGCGCCATGCATATAGAGCCGGGCCCGGCAGTGGTTTTGGTTATTGGCGTGAACGGCGTAGGGAAGACCACCAGCATTGGCAAGCTGGCAGCTTTTTATAAGCGGCAGGGGAAAAAGGTGCTGTTGGCGGCAGCGGATACGTTCCGGGCTGCTGCCATCGACCAGCTGGATATCTGGGCCCAGCGCAGCGGCTGCGATATTATTAAGCAACAGGAAAATTCTGATCCGGCGGCTGTGGTTTTTGACGCCTGCAGCGCCGCAAAGGCCAGAAATGTGGACGTTCTAATTTGTGATACAGCGGGCCGGCTGCACAATAAAAAAAACTTAATGGCAGAGCTGGAGAAAATTTCTAGAGTCATAGCCCGGGAACTTCCCGGTGCGCCTAAAGAGATCCTTTTGGTGCTGGATGCTACCACCGGACAAAATGCTTTGAGCCAGGCAAAGCTGTTTTCTGAGGTGGCGGATATCACGGGAATCATTTTGACAAAGCTGGACGGGACCGCAAAGGGTGGTGTTGTAGTGGCAATCTCCCAGGAACAGAAAATACCAGTCAAATTTGTCGGCGTAGGTGAAGGCGTAGAGGATTTGCAGGAATTTAATCCGGCCGATTTTGCAAGGGCGTTGTTTGAAAATTGATTGGATTGGTTCTCGCCGTGTGGAATCTCCTGGTTTTCCTGCTGTACGGACTGGATAAATGGAAAGCCGAAACCGGCCGCTGGCGGATCCGGGAGTCGGTCTTGATTGGATGCGCTTGGCTCCTGGGCGGCATCGGCGCGGTCTGTGGAATGGCGGCCTTTCACCACAAGGTTTCAAAAATGAAATTCCGGATCCTGGTTCCGCTGGCTGTTGCCTGGAATTTGGCTGTAGTATATGTTATTTTGCCATATTTTTAGGAAGCGGTGCGCCGTTTCCTTTTTTTGTGCTTGTATAGAAATATATCCCCCGGGTAAAATAAACCTATACAAGTATGGAAAGGAATGGTAAATTATGGAGAATATTAGAACAGACCTTGCCTTGGAAGCGCATGAAATGTATGCCGAAAGCGCGGAAGCGGAGGAAAAAATTGATGGGATCGACATTGACGTGCGAGCCCAGGATGGGATCCATGTAACCAAAATCACTATCCAGAATGAAAACGGCGAAAAGGCTTTGGGAAAGCCTAAGGGGACATATGTGACCATTGAAGCGCCGGAAATCAAATACAGTGTGGAAACCTATGAAAACACCTGCCGGCTGCTGGCGGAGGAGCTGCGGCAGATGGCGGATATCCATGAGGACACGATAACGCTGGTAGTGGGGCTGGGCAACAAACAGATCACGCCGGATGCGCTGGGACCTAAAGTAATTGGGAATCTGATGGTAACCAACCACATGCGTAAGCATATGTGGGAATATCTGGACGAAGGGATCAGCGCCGTATGCGCCATTGCGCCAGGGGTTTTGGGCACTACTGGCATGGAAACCGCGGAAATTATTAAAGGGATCGTAGGCCAGGTACATCCGGAGCTGGTGATTGCTGTAGATGCCCTGGCTTCCCGGAGCCTGGATCGGATCAGCACTACGATCCAGATCGCGGACACCGGGATCAACCCTGGCGCCGGCGTGGAAAATAACCGGGCCGGGCTGAACGAGGAAACCCTGGGCACAAAGGTGATTGCCATCGGTGTGCCTACGGTGGTGGACGCGGCCACAATCGCCAGCGACAGTATTGATTTGGCGATGAAGGATATGGACGAGGAAATGAGCTTCCGGGAAAAGCATAATCTCATTAAGGATGCCCTTTCTAAAAATATCGGCCGGCTGATGGTCACACCCAAGGATATCGACCTGGTGATAGAGAAAACCTCTAAAACCGTGGCCAATGGGATCAATATGGCTCTGCACAAAAATTTAACGTTTGATGAAATAGAAAGCTTTGTGGGATAGTTGACAGACGATGGGTTTCGAGGTACAATAATATATACAGGAAAATTTTGAGAAAAGGAGAATCTGGGATGGAGAAACGGCAAGTGAACCCGAATATCACCATATATTACATTCCCATGGAAAAGCTGAAAACGACTACGCTGGGCATGTATGTCCGCAGGCCCATGGTGGCTGCGGAGACGTCATTGAACGCGGTTTTGCCCCATGTTTTAAAGCGGGGCTGCCGCATGGCGGCGGATTCCGTTCAGGTGGCTCAAACATTAGAGGGGCTTTACGGCGCCTCTCTGAATGTGGCGGTCACGAAAAAAGGCGAGAACCAGATGATGGTTTTTGACACGGAAACCATTGCGGATCGGTATGCCCCAGCAGGGGAAGCACTGTCAGGTGAGATGACGGAGCTTTTATTTTCCATGCTTTTGGAACCGGTCTTAGAAAACGGCGTATTTCGGCGGGAATTTGTAGAGCAGGAGAAGAAGAACGCAAAGGACAGGATCGAGAGCCTGATCAATGACAAGCGGAGCTATGCCCATCACCGCTGCGTGGAAGAAATGTGCAAAGGGGAGCCCTTCGGCCTGTCGGCCCTGGGAACAGCCGCAGGTGTGGATCAGATTACGCCGGAGAATTTATACGCGCATTATCAAACAATCATCACGTCTTCTGTGATCGACATATTCGTCTGTGGTACGGCAAACTTGGATCAAATCGCGGAAACCATTCAGAAAAAGCTTGGCGGGATTTCTTTTTTGGCCCCGCCGGCGGTAAATACAGAGATTTTGCAAAAAAATACAGATTTACAGCGGGTTACGGAGCAGATGGATGTGACCCAGGGAAAGCTCTCCATCGGATTCCGGACGAATATCCGGCCGGACGACCCGGACGCCTGGGCTTTGACAGTAGGCAACAGTGTATTCGGCGCGGGAACCCATTCCAAGCTTTTTAATAATGTCCGGGAAAAGCTGAGCCTGGCGTACTATGCTTCCAGCCAGCTGGAGAAAATGAAAGGATTGATGGTCGTAAATGCCGGGATCGAATTTGCCAATTTCCAGAAAGCGTATGACGAGACCATGGCCCAATTCCAGGCGATCCAGGCTGGGGAAGTGACTGATATGGAATTTGATTCCAGCATTAAGACAATCATCAACAGTCTGAATTCGTATTATGATAACCAGCGGTATATGCGGGCGTTTTATCTGGATCAGATGCTTGCAGGCACGAACTGCGATATTGAGGGATATAAGCGGAATATTTCAGCCGTTACGAAGGATGACGTAATTCGGGCATTCCAAAAAATCCAGCCGGATACCGTTTATTTCCTGACGGGGAAGGAGGAAGCGTAATGGAACTGCAAAAGCGTACAAACCCAAAAACCGGGGAGAGCCTGTATTATAAAAAGCATGGAAGCGGGCTGGATATTTATTTAATGCCCCGGAAGGGCTACAGCCAAAACTATGCCATCTTTGGAACGAAATACGGTTCCGTGGACTCTGAATTTATAGTCCCGGGGGAACAGCGTACAACCAAAGTGCCGGATGGAATCGCCCATTTTTTAGAGCATAAAATGTTTGACCAGCCGGACGGCAGCAATGTATTTGATGCGTTTTCCCAATACGGCGGCAACGCCAACGCCTTCACCAGCTTTAACATGACGGCATACCTGTTTTCCGCCACGGCAAACCTCCATGAAAACCTCCGGATTTTGCTGGATTATGTACAGAAGCCCCATTTCACGCCGGAAAGTGTACAAAAAGAACAGGGGATCATCGGGCAGGAAATCCGGATGTATGACGATAACCCGGGCTGGAAAGTATTTTTCAATTTCCTGGGCTGTCTGTATCAAAACAATCCTGTTAAGCTGGAAATTGCCGGCACCATTGACAGTATCTCCAAAATTGACGCGGATTTGCTGTACAAGTGCTATCATACCTTTTACAACCTTTCCAATATGACGCTGTTTGTTACCGGTGATTTTGACCCGGCAGAGACGCTGGGGGTTATTGAACGCAATATTGTGAAAAATGAACCGTTTTCCCAGGAAATCCAGCGGATCTATCCCGCGGAACCAGCGGCTGTGGCGAAGAGCTTCGCCAGCCAGAAGCTGAGCGTGGCAATGCCTATGTTTATGATGGGCTTTAAGGATAACGATATCGGTTATGGCGGGGAAAGATTGCTCAAAAAAATCATTGAGATGGAAATATTGGTGGAGATGCTGTTTGGAAAAGGGTCCGCGTTATATAATGAATTATATGCCGCGGGGCTGATCAACGCCAACTTCAGCGCGGAATACAATCCCCAGGTAGACTATGGCTTTACAGCCATTGACGGGGAATCCCAGGATCCCCAGGCGGTATACGAAAAAATGCTTGCGTATATCGGCTCCCTGCGGGAAAACGGCCTGCGGCAGGCTGATTTTGACCGGATCAAAAAAGTGGTTTGGGGCAATTATATCCGTTCCTACAACGATATTGAAGAATTTGCCCATACCTTCCTGTCTATGCAGTTTATGGACGCCAGCTATTTTGATTATTTTGACGTCTATCAAACGGTTACCTTCCAGGATGTGGAGAAACGGTTTTATGATCATTTCCAGCCGGAGCTGGCCGCGCTGTCGGTGGTAGAGCCGGCAGGGGAATAAAAAGAATTACAGATAAACGCCCCGGGAGAAACGGTTTTTCGCCGGGGCGTTATAATGCAGAAAGGTTCTTAGGTTTCATCTAGGCTATGGCGGATAGAGCCGGCTATTTTTTCCACAGTACGGATAGGCGCGTCTTTCGCGGTCCCCCACTCCATATCCTGATTCCTGTAGTCGAATTTCAAGGTAAATTTGTGGATATCCGCCTGCAGGTCGGCCAACTGGGCCTGCTCCAAGGCGAAAAGCTCTGCGATAAATTGGCAGGTTTTCTGTCTATTCAGATATTTTGGCGCCGTCCGCAGCAATGTTTCCAGATGGGGAAGGCAGACCCCTTTTGAAGCGTTGAATTTTTCGCGGAAGACCGGATCATTATCCCAAAGGTAGAACAAAACGTCTATATAACGCTCCATGGTATGGTCAATACTCTCACAGATTACACACGCGCCGCTAAGCTTGGACAAATCCTCCGCGAGACGGCCGGCAAAAGCTGCGCTGCCGCTTTTTTTAAACAGGCCGCTTTTTTCCCGGGCCCCAGATACGGCTTCCTTTTCATATACGTTGATTTTTTTGCGGATCGCTTCTAAATGCGTATCCAGGATCAAACCCAGGCTCAGCTTGTTTGGGTTTTGAAACAACATGGAAAAATGCTTTTGGCAAAAACCTTTTTCATTGGATTGGATCCGGTAATCCGGCTCCATCATAGCCGCGCCTAACGCATAGTCTACCGCTTCTTTTTCCAGCCTGTCTGCAAGATAGCATAAGGGGCAGGCGTGGTTCCCTGCATAGGCCTCGTTAACGGGGATTGTATAAATTTTTTCTTTCATAAATCATGCAAAACCTTTCCAAATTTAATGGCGCAATTTATTTGTGCATAATTTATTATATCTCTTGGAAAAATAGAAGTCAATTATAAATTAAGCCTAATTTTCTAGAAAAAATTGTGAAATATCTTCCCTTATTGACAAAAGTATGCTATAATCAATATGCTGGCGGAAAATTGGAAATTGTTTTGTTAGAGTTTTAACAAACTGTAAACGGGCAATGGTTTTCCTGCTAATTTTATTTCGTATAGGAGGAAAAAACGATGACGAATAACAAAGCTGTAAAAGCATGGTTAGACGAAATGGTTGCAATGTGCGAGCCGGAACAGGTCGTATGGATCGATGGCAGCGAGGCGCAGCTGGAAGCGCTCCGGGCCGAGGCGGTCGCCACCGGCGAGCTGATCAAGCTCAATGAAGAAAAGCTGCCGGGCTGCTATTATCATAGAACTGCGGTAAATGACGTTGCCCGTGTTGAGGACAGAACATTTATTTGCACACCGACTAAGGAAGAGGCAGGCCCCACCAACAACTGGATGGATCCGGCCGAAATGTATGCAAAGCTGAAAAAGCTGTATAAGGGCGCTATGAAGGGCCGCACAATGTATGTGATCCCGTATTCCATGGGCCCGGTCGGTTCCCCGTTCTCCAAGATCGGTATTGAGCTGACAGACAGCATTTATGTTGTCGCTAACATGAATATCATGACCCGGATCGGTAAGGCTGTAATTGACCAGCTGGGCGATTCCGCTGATTTTGTTAAGTGTCTGCATGCGAAAAAGGATGTCAATCCAGATGACCGGTATATTGTACAGTTCCCCCAGGATGCTACGATCTGGTCTATTAACTCCGCTTATGGCGGCAACGTACTGTTGGGCAAAAAATGCTTTGCATTGCGGATCGCGTCTTATTTGGGCAAGCAGGAAGGCTGGATGGCTGAGCATATGCTGATTTTAGGCCTGGAAAATCCCCAGGGCGAAGTCAAATACATCGCGGCCGCGTTTCCTTCAGCCTGCGGTAAGACAAACCTGGCCATGCTGATTCCGCCGAAATATTTGAAAGACAAGGGCTATAAGGTTTGGACAGTTGGCGACGATATTGCTTGGCTGCGGATCGGTCCGGACGGCAGACTGTATGCTATCAATCCGGAATATGGTTTCTTTGGCGTCGCGCCGGGAACCAGCGAAAAGACCAACTTCAACGCTTTGGCGGCCACAAAGAAAAATACGATCTTCACCAATGTAGCAATCAACAAGGATGATATGACTGTATGGTGGGAAGGGCTGGATAAAAATCCGCCTGAGAATTGCCAGGAGTGGACTGGTAAGGACGTAAACGGCAAGACCTACGAAGGCAAGCTTGCCCATCCAAACTCCAGATTTACCGCGCCGGCTGTGAACTGCCCCTGCATTTCCAAGGAATTTGAAAATCCCCAGGGCGTACCGATCAGTGCGATTGTATTCGGCGGCAGACGGGCAAAAACGGCGCCGCTGGTATATCAGGCAAGAGATTGGAACCATGGTGTGTTTGTGGGCGCGACAATGGCTTCTGAAACAACAGCGGCAGCAGCCGGCGCCGTAGGCGTTGTCCGCCGTGATCCCATGGCGATGAAGCCGTTTGCGGGTTATAACATGGCGGATTACTTCGGCCACTGGCTGGAAATGGGCGCCAAGATGGATCCGGAAAAGGCCCCGAAGATTTTCCATGTAAACTGGTTCAGACTGGATGATGAGGGCAACTTCATGTGGCCTGGATTCGGCGATAACATGCGCGTATTGCTGTGGATCCTGGATCGGTGCGAGGGCAAAGCGGACGCGGTTGAAAGCCCCATTGGGTACCTGCCAAAGACGATTGATACAACCGACCTGGATATTGATCCTGCGGTACTGGATGAGCTGCTGAGTGTTGATAAGGATGTTTGGCTGGAAGAGGCCGAGGGTATTAAGGAATACTTTAAACAGTTCGGAGACAGACTGCCGAAGGAAATTTCGGAAGAGTTGGCAAAACTGGAAGCAAACCTGAAAAAATAATTGTAGATAGAAAAATCCCAGGGCAAAATGCTCTGGGATTTTCTCGCAAAAAAGTCCTGTTGACAGACAATTCAGGAAAGCAGCAAGATTTCATCTAATAAACGCATAGCGGCATCAAATTTGGACATTTTCGGCAGAGATTTCATGCCGTCCTTTGTCAGCAATGTAAGCACATTTGTATCGCCGCCAAATCCCGCCCCTTCCATCCGCAGACTATTTGCAGCAATAATATCCAGGTTTTTGCTGTTCAGCTTCTCCCGGGCGTTTTCAACCAGGTTTTGCGTTTCCATAGCAAATCCGCAAAGGATTTGTCCGGCTTTTTTCTGTTCGCCCAATTCTTTCAAAATATCTGGATTCCGTTCTAACTCCAACGTCAACGTCCCGTCCTTTTTTTTGATTTTTTCAGGAGCTACACTGGCGGGGGCATAGTCTGCTACCGCGGCTGCCTTGATAATAATGTCCATATCCTTTGCCTTCGCGACAACCGCTTCGCGCATTTGTTTCGCACTGGTAATATGGACTGTATCGACAAAGGGCGGGATCTCAGTTTCAATTTTTCCAGCAATCAGGGTCACCTCCGCGCCCCGGAGCATCGCCGCCCGCGCCACCGCGCAGCCCATTTTCCCTGAGGAGTGATTGGTGATATACCGGACCGGATCGATCGGCTCGATGGTAGCGCCGGCAGTCACCAGGATTTTCTTCCCGGTCAAGTCCTTTTTGGGGAATAGTTCCCGGAAAATACAGTCATATAGAAATTCCGGTTCCGGCATTTTTCCAGTTCCCACTGTACCGCAGGCTAAATATCCGACGGCGGGATCAATAATCGTATATCCAAACCGCTGCAGCTTTTGTATATTCTCCTGAACAATGGGGTTGGCAAACATATTTGTATTCATTGCCGGTGCCAGCATTTTTTTGCACTGACAGGCCAGGACACAGGTAGTCAGCATATCATCGGCAATCCCGCCGGCGAGTTTGCCGATGAAGTCTGCAGAGGCCGGCGCGATCAGCATAAAATCCGCTTTCTCAGCCAGTGTGATATGGGGAATATCCGGCAAGACGCGCTGATCAAAAGTATCTGTCAGGCAAGGCGTGTGGGTAAGGGCTTCGAAGGTAGCCGGCCCTACAAATTTTTCCCCGTTTTTTGTCAACAGAACATGAACCTCCGCGCCTTGCTTTTTCAGCATACTGCACAGATACGCTGTTTTATAGGCCGCAATGCTGCCTGTCACACCAATTAAAATTGTTTTCCCTTTCAGCATGATTCATCCCTCGTTCCTTTTTTGGATACTGCATTCTATGTCCTTATTATACCAGATATTTTGGTTTTAATCAATCTTTTTATGATCTTGTTGACAAATTTCTGGAAATTCGATATAATGAAAAAAATACGCGCTGTATCCTTTTTGAGGGAGCAGCAGCAGGAGGTAATTTTAATGAAAAGCAGTGAAAAAACACGCAAACTTGTGATGCTGGCGCTTCTTGCCGCAGTGCTGATCCTGATGGCCTTTACACCGTTGGGCTATCTCAAGATCGGGCCTTTGAGCATTACGTTCAACACAATCCCCGTAGCCATTGGCGCCATCGCGTTAGGGCCGGTATACGGCGCCGGACTGGGAGCTGTATTCGGGCTGACATCTGTATTCGGCGGCAGCGCGCTGGTTATGACGCTGATGTCCATCAATCCCTTTTTCGGCGTGGTTCTGTGCTTTTTGCCAAGAATTTTAGAGGGACTGTTAGCAGGGGTGATCGGTAAAGCTGTATGTAAGACAAGGCTGGCAAAGCCTCTGGCGTTTGGCTTCACTGGGCTGATGACTGCGTTTATGAATACGCTTTTCTTTATGTCCTGTCTGGTCCTGCTATTTGGGCAAACTGCCTTTATACAGGAAAAATGGGCGGCATTAGCACCAGGGAAAAACGTGATCTTGTTTATTGCTGCTTTTGTCGGCACCAACGCTGTCGTGGAGATGCTGTCGACTGCAGTGGTGACCGCAGCCGTCAGCATGGCTTTGTACAAGGCAAAGCTGATCGGCCGGCAATAGCTTGGAAGCGGGGAGAGGACGAGTATGATTTTAGCTTTAGATGTAGGAAATACCAATATTGTCATCGGCTGTTTGGACGGTGAAAATATTTATTTTGAGGGAAGGCTTTCTACAGACCGGGAAAAGACGGAAATGGAATACGCGGTCATGTTCAAAAATATTTTAGATATTTATGGCGTAGACATTTCACAGCTGGACGGCGCCGTGATTTCCTCCGTTGTCCCGCCTCTGACAGCCGTTTTAAAGCAGGCCGTGCTGCTTGTAACGGGATATGCGCCAACGGAGGTCAGCATTGCTATGGACCACGGGATTAAACTGGATGTAGAACGGCCTGAGCAGGTGGGAAACGATTTGATTGTTTCCGCTGTAGCGGCATTGGACAAGTTTTTGCCGCCGCTAGTGATCATTGATATGGGGACGGCGACAACGATCTCTGTTTTAGATCAGAACGGCGTATTTTGCGGCCGGTCCATTTTGCCGGGCGTAAAAATATCCCAGGATGCTTTGTCCGCAAAAACTTCGCTTTTGCCTAACATTGGCGTAGAGCCCGCAGAGCATATCATTGGCAGAAACACGGTTGACAGTATGAAAAGTGGTATGATCTATGGAAACGCCGCTATGCTGGACGGTATGATCGACCGTATCGAGGATACGTTAGGCCAGCCCATAACGGCGATCGCGACCGGCGGGCTGGCCGGCGCCATCATTCCATATTGTAAACGGGAGATTATTTTAGACGATACGCTGCTGTTAAAGGGGCTTTGGCTGATTCACCAGCGCGTGAAAGCAATATAAAATAAACCGGCGCCTCTTATGGCAGTTCCATGGGAGGCGCTGCTGATTTGGAGAAAACGATGTTTGCACAAATGGCTGTAACGGCAAAACAAAACGATACCGCGATTTTAAATCAACATTTTACAGACGAGGACATATCAGCGCTGGATTTAAGTCTGCTTTCGCTGGAAAAGACAGGACTTTCGGGCTGCCGGTTTTATGGATGCGATTTTACCAGGACGCGTTTTTATGACTGTACGCTGCAAAGCTGCAAATTCGTGGATTGTCAGTTTGGAAGCGGATTTTGGAAGGATGTGCGGATGACAGACTGTCAGGCGGATCAAATCAAAATGGACAATATACACTTCAAGCAATGCCGCTTCACAGATGTGTCCTTTTGCTATACCAATTTTGCAGAGTCGTTTTGGGAAGAAAGTGTATTTTCGGCGTGCGATTTTAAAGGCGCGGCGGTTTTTGAGGCAAAGTTCAAAAAAATCACCTTGCACGATGTAAATTTCAGTGGAACTGATTTCTACAGAACCAGCTTGGACGGGATCGATTTATCCGAGTGCAATTTAAATGGAATTACAATTTCGGAAAATTTCCAGGAGCTGCGGGGCGCGAAAATCAGTCCCGCGCAGGCTGTCGGGATTGTGCAAATGCTTGGCATATTGGTATTATGAATATTTTAGAAAAAAGTTATAGAATATTTCGCGTTTATTATTGACAAACTAAAAAAAATACGGTATAATAAGTGATGTTGTTCGCTGATGTAGCTCAGTCGGTAGAGCACTACATTGGTAGTGTAGAGGTCACGAGTTCGATTCTCGTCATCAGCTCCACGTCGGAACGGATTTTTCTCCGTTCCGATTTTTCTTTTGCAAGAAAAATCGCTCCAATATGGAAAGAAAATCAGCCGGCATAAACTGCCGGCTGATTTCGACTGTCGAAAAAACCGTCCTAGAGCAAGCAGGGAAAAAAGAAAATGCGTTCTAAAAATTATTGTATACTAAAAGCAATGCGGGCTTCTCCATGAAGCCCGCATGGCTGCTTGCTTTTTGCGAAAATGCCCACTGCCGTACCACTGTATGCCCACTGGATCATTTTCACAAAATTTCCCTTCGTTTTTCAATAGTCTCTCAGCGTGTGGGCTTTATCGGCACGCTGATTCCTTCACTCCGCGAAATTTACCAACATATGCTTATGAAAGCATTTCATTCGCTTTTTCCGCAAGCTTTAAATATTTTTCTTGCGATAAATTGAATCGCTGCCATCTCTGGGGAGGCGTCTGATCCAAATCTGCAAATTTAGAAAAATATATAGACGCCGCTTCACACAAAGCCGGATCATCCCGCTCCTGGAGCAGATCAAAAAGCGGCTGCGCGGCATCGGGGGATAGGGAAAACGCATATGCCAAATCGTCCCGTTCGCCATTGGTATACTTTGCGATCTGACTTTTTGCGATAAAATAATCCATGGGGACAACATTCAGCAGCAGATAGTAGGCGAGTCCCACGGCTAGATAAACCGAGACAATGTTAAACCTGGGCCGAAGGATATATAAAAATGTAAACAAGAGTCCCGCCGCTTCAAAAATTAAAAAGCCAAATACCATAAAGCGTAATCTTGTTAGACCGTCATCTGCGTTATAAAGCCACATCCGATAAAAGGAGGAGGCTAGCAGAACAAATGTAACCAGGCACAGATAACAGCATAAAATATCTGAAACCCGTTTCTATTTGGTTGTATATGTTTTGGTCAGATGGACGATAGTTAAAATAATTACAATGTTGATCCCGGTTAAAGCTAACAACTCAAAGAAGCCTTTTCGGGCATATTCCGTATAACTGAGCCCATAAGGAAGGGTACCGCCGGCGAAAAGATACCGAAATTGAATCACGACAAAAATTGTATAAATCAGAAGGATCCCTGTCAAAAAAATATTGATCAGAATCAGGTCGCCCCGTTTTGACGCGGCGTTTGGTTTATTCGTTTTTGCGGGCAGATAGGCGGTGTAAACGACGCCAAAAAGATATAAGCCAACAAGCAGGCCGGCAATGATTTTAACAACAACATTGAAGCTGAGCAGATCCCAAAGATGCGAAAAAATATTAGCGGCGCCTTGCGAAAATATCAAGTCGGCTGTTCCTAAAAGCAAAATAAGAATAATGACTGCCGGAATAGTAATCAATACCGCCCGCAATATGCGCTTTACGACTGGCGCTTTTTCCCGGTTTAAATTGATGCACCACTGGGCAGGAAGAGGGAAATAGCGCAGCGGCGTAACGACCGCAGTAACAAGCCGGCTGAGAAACCGGAGCGATGTGTCCCTGAAATCAAAATTTAAAAACATAGCGCTGTATAAAAACAGACAAACCGCCAAATTGGGAAGCCGCCAAATCGGATTGCCGCTAATCCATGCGTTGCAGGACAAAATTACGACCGGAACATAGAGCCAAAGCCGTTTTCTGTCTGGCACGCAAAACCAGAGGCAGACAGCTTGCAGAAGCGTAAACAGCGGAACGCTGACGCCGGCATTTTCCGGCAGGACTAGATAAGTAAAGGATACTGCGGTTACAGCGGCGTAAATCAGCAAATTTCGTTTTTCTTTGGTTTTCATAAATAACACCTCCGGTATTTTCTTAAATTGAAATTGATGCAGTGTTAGTATAATTGCAAACACTAAGCCAGCCATGGAACCCCAAAAGCCAATCATATACGTTACCAACCAGTATGCGGAATCAAATTCTGTATAAATCATAGGGATAGAGACAGACAGCAAAACAATCTCTCCTACAAACAGAAAAAATAAACCCGTAAAGCCCTTGATCAACAAGCAGGGAATATTTCTGGACTTTAAAAACAGCAGGATCACAACGGCAAATAAAAAACCAGCAGCTGCGATGGCTAATCCTGTATCGCCCTGCCGAAACAGGCAGAAGCATACCTTATGGGTCAAAATCAGCGTAACGGCTAATAGCATACCGAGTAAGATACTTTGCAGCGCTTCTCTTGTTCGTTTCATAGCCTATTCCTCCTTGTATTCTAAAATATCCGCAGGCTGGCAGTCCAGTGCCCGGCAAATATCCTCTAACGTCGAAAAGCGGATGGCCCGAGCCTTATTATTTTTTAATATGGAA
>CBCTZG010000018.1:0-40652 GCA_965151315.1 uncultured Clostridia bacterium | reverse complement strand
TATTCAGTCTGCAAAAAGGCGAATGAACGTATTGTTGTCCGAGACAATACGCTGAATGAGATTTCGAATGGGATATTGTTTTATCAGGCGACGCTTAGGAAAATCATTATAACAGGAAATACGTTCAATAATTCCCCAAACATTTGGCTGCGTGTTGCTCAAAAGGAGGACAGAGGGCAGCTCAATACCATCCGAAATGTGCTGATTGAAAACAACGCTATGTATAACACAAAAAACGACTATCCGGCACAAATTATCGTGCAGACACCGTATGTAAATGGCAGCAGGCTGTACGGAACAGGGTTCTTTAATATCACCGTCCGGGGAAATACCGTCCAGGCGTATAACGGCCCCGATGAGAATCATCCGGGAACGCAGTGGAAGCGGGCAATCCCCGACGAAGGGTATTTTTGCCATGTATCTCCTGAAATCTTGTTGACCGACAATGCGACTGCTACGCAACGCGGCGTAATTTTTGACAGTAACACAGCAGTTAATTGTAGGCATGCCTATTATATCAATACAGGCGCTTACCAGACGATGATCATAAATTCAGTGACTGAAAACATTGGGCGGCTTGTTTGGGATGATGATTTGTCCGAACCGGAATTTGGAGGGACACACGCATCGGTTGATACGGTTATAAAACCGTAAAAATATAGGAATACGAAAATAAAGGAGGGACAAACAATGAAAAAAATCATTTCCGTTTTACTATCAGCAATGATGCTCGCAAGCGTGGCTATTCATGCAAATGCGGCATATGTGGCGAACAGGAGCGAACGCATGGTTACAGCAGGCGATACCGGCATTGGGACATACAACATTTGGGATGTTTGCGCAAACGGCCGCTATGTATACGCAGTGGACGCTACGCATGGACTTCGGGTATTCCAGTGGGACGGGGACACTTTAAAGGACATCACACCCGGGGATTCCATGTACCAAGGAACGGTAGATCCTGATAGAGGCAATTTGTTATGGCTTGAGGGAGATTTCCTGTATGCCGCATTTGCTTCAGACGGCGGAACGAGTCTTGCCTCCAGCGGCCTCAGGAAATATGACATCTCAAATCCGGCGGCGCCCGTTCTTCTTCGGGGCAGAGACTGGACGGATAACACCTATGACATCTGTGCGGACGAATCCCTGGTGATGTCAGCTGAGTCCGGCTGTTTTAGGATTTATGATGCGGCGCTGGCCAGCTCAATTCAGTCAAACCGTACGTTAGGCGGCAGGCCGGACACAGTATTTGAAAGATGTACTGCAGTGACCCTCGCGGGTGATTATGCTTTTGTGGGATATCGGGCAGGATCTGAAACGCCGTCTATTGATATCTACGGAAATATGACAAAGCTTAGAGAACACGTGAAGAACGCCGAGGATCTGGCTGCGGCCGCAAATGATGTTACGTACATAGGAACTATTCATGATCCTGATACAAAGCTTGGAACTGAAAAAATTATTAATATGACGGTAGAAGGGAATTATCTCTATGTGACCGGCAGCAATGCGGCTGAGATTTATGATATCAGCGATATTTATGATGTAAAGCTGGCCAGAAGCTATTCTAAGGAAGAACTGCCCGGTAAGGACGCATACCGTCCGGGAGAGATGTTAAGAGATGGATTTGTCCAGGATGGCGTATGGTATATTTCGTATTACCATGGCGTGAATATCTACAATATTGACGATGACCAAGCTTTGACGATGGTTGCCACACTGCAGGATGCGAATAAGGGGCAGTACGGGATATATCCAGATGGGGGAACGGTTTACACCGCATCCCGGGGATATATGATCAGAATCAATGAAATCTGCGGCGTTGACATTACGGCCCCTGCGAATGACGCGGTTGTCAAAAAAGCAAGTGTTGATATTACAGGTACGTCTGTTGGAGCAGATATGATACAGCTCAAAATTGATGGGGATCCGGAGATAAGTGTTACTCCAGATGCAGACGGCAAGTGGTTCTATTCTGCGGCAGGACTGGCAAACGGCGCGCACACAATCACCGCAGCAGCTGCTGCGGATGGTGAAGCGGCTGCGGAAACCGCAGAAACGAGAACATTCACTGTGGATGCGGATTGCTTGGTAACGGGATTTGAGATCAAAGATGATCATACTGCCGCGGCAACGGTATCTGCCAACCTGGAGAATGTTACGGTACAGCTTGTCCTTGCGCTGTATAAAGACAATCAATTTATTTCGTGCCAGACACGTGAAGAAGCGCTGACATCCGATGCGAAGACGATCACGACAGATGCGGTCAGTATACCGGAGGATGGAGACACGTATACATTAAAAGCATTTTTGTGGAAGGAAGCTGATATGGCTCCGATCGTATCTGCAATCACAAAATAATCAGATTATGGGGACGTCAATGGAAGGAGGTACTCGCCAATTTTATATTGGGAGTAAGAATTTATGAAAGTAAAAAGCAGAATGATATCCTGGATTGTTTGTGTCAGCCTGCTGATGGGCCTGCTGTGGACGGCGGCGGACGCGGAACCGTTCAGTACAGGGGAGATCCCCGGCGGCGGGCAGGTTTGGAGCTCGGCTGTTTACGGGGCGTACGGATACGCTGTAGTCGGCAACGGAAGCGAAAATGGGCTGTATATCATCGATAACATAGACAGCCAGCAGATCGCGTTTGGAGACCGGATTAACAGCGACGGGATTGTAACCGATAAAAGGAATGTTTATGTTACCGGGGATAATTTGTTTTACAGCTCCAATGACCGGCTATACCGGTATCAGGTATCCGAAACGCCGGAAGCGCCGGCTGTCGTTGCCCAGTATGACGCATATCGGGCGGCGAATTATATCACCTCTCAGGTGATTGATGGAAAAGAATACGTCTATGTCTGCCATAACAGCGGTATCGCGGTATTCGACCTGAGTAAGCCGGCGGACGCCGCGCCTGTGAACCTATCGCTGGGAAAGGTAACGGTGGCGGGTTTCAGCGATACCAATATTTATGTATACAATGCGGATAATAAAATTGTATCCTATTCGGTCACCTATGAAGAAACGGTAACCGCTGAAAAGAAGGGCGAACAGGTATTGAGCGGCGAACACGCCATTGGGGACCCGGGAACAGCGGTTTACCTGGATGGGTACATCTGTATCAGCGGCAAAGCTGGAAGCAAGGATAATCCCAATGGCGGCAGCATCCTGATGGTAGATGCGGAGCTGCTGGACCAGGGCGAGATTTCCACTTACAGATACTATTCGCGGGGCTCGCAGACAGCGCAGCAGGCCGCCAACCTGCAGATGATCGCAATGGATGTATATAACGGACTGCTGATGGCTGTGGAACGCTGCCATAACGCGCCGCCGTCAAAAGTATTTGCGCTGGATATTTCGGATCCGGCAAACCCGGTCCGTGTTTGGGAGAAGGATGTGATCGGCGGGCCGGTCAACATGTTTATCCACAATGACACGTTGTATCTATCCGCAAGAGATGCAGCCTATCAGGTAGTGCCCATTGACATTGGTCCATTCTGCAAAATGACCGTTCCCAAAGCGGGAGAAAAAATCACGGCGTTTCCGTTTACGGTGGCAGGAACCGCTGCGGGCGCGGATACGGTGTCCCTGGATCTGCGCGGGAGCAAGATTGAAGTACCCGTTGCGGCAGATGGCAGCTGGAGCTATGCCGCCGCATACTATGAAAACGGTTCCCTGACTGTACAGGCGTCTGTGGATACATATAGCTGTACGCGGACGGTTTACATTGACGTTCCTGCAGAGCTTACACTGACATGCGCGCTTACCCAAGACGGCGTACCCCAGGAAGCACTGCCGGCGGGGGATGTGCTGCTGGATGTCACTGCTGCAAACAATACAGCTGCGGAACAAAATGCCATGCTGTATGCGGCATTGTATCAGGGTGATGAAATCGTATCCTTGGAACAGGTTCCCGTTACGCTTGCCGCAGACGCGGAACAGACGGTTTTAACAGGCCGGGCGTACAGCATTAACGCAGCCGCGCTTGCAGAAAGTACGTTAAAGGTGTTTGCTGTCGCAAGCACAGGTGACGCCGTATTGCTATCCAATACTGTAGTTTTTGTGCCTGTGGACTATGCACCGCCGTCCACAGACAAAACAGCGGCAGGTGAAGAGGATATCAACATCGACATTGAGCCAGATCATGCGGCGGTTCAGGCTGAAATATGGGGAACGGTACAAAACGGTCCGGACAGGACGGTACTGTTGACAGTCTATCAGCCAGATGCGGCAGGCCTGGAGGGGATCGACTATATCAATGCGGTCAAAACAAACAGCCAGGGCAGCTTTTCCATCCGGTATAGCCTGGGGACGCCTGCTATAGAAGAACAGGCGTATACGGTAAAAGCGGCGATGAAAGGCCTGGATGGTGTATGGCGGTTCAACGGAGAGGACGACACCTTCCAGTATTATGGCCCCAGCTATCAGCAGCGGGCGCTGGCGGCGGTGAACGGCGCTGAAGCCGATTCGGTAATCGAAACAATCGAAGAATACAATCTGGTATTTGGGATCAGCCTTGGCGCGGACAGTGACTATGCGGCTTTGGGCAGCGGCAGTTTTTATCAGAAGAACGTCAGGGACGCGCTGGCGGCGCAGGCCTTCCAGGCTGTCTCTGCGGTGAAGCCTTATTTTACCAGCGAGGTGGCGAGACAGCAGCTGTTGAAAACCATCAACGAAGAACAGGATTCTGCGGCAGTCAGGACGTTGATCGAGCAGCCGGAAAACGCGGTGCTGCTGGGGATTGACAGCAGCTATCTTTATCCTGCGTTGGAGGATGACGAGAAGACAGCAGTGGCCCAGGCAGTGCTGCAGGGACGGAAAGACGCACCCTATCAGACAGCAGCGGCATTTTTAGAAAGCTATGAACAGTGCTGCGCAGTGGCGTACATAAACAGCGTATCTTATACAGGTATGGGTAATGCGCTCAAAGCAGCCAATAAGACGCTGCAGCTGGATCTGGCAGGTACCTATGCCACACTTGACGATGTAGAGGACGAGCTGATTTACGCGCATAAGGTCCTGGACCGCACGGTATTTAAAACCGTGGATGAAATCCGGACAGTATTTGCTTCAGCTGTAAAAACGGCGGCAGGGAATAAGGGCGGTTCTGGCAGCGGAAATGGCGGCCACAGCGGCGGCGGTGGCGGAAGCGGGATTATCAGTGTGCTTCCCAGTCCCGATACAGAAACCGAGCCGTTACAGCCCATCCCGGACACGGAAACGGAACAGACTGTACAGTTTACTGATTTAGAAGAAACCCATTGGGCAAAACCATATATAGACCGGCTGGTAAAGGAGCGGCTTGTTTCCGGATATGCGGACGGATCCATTCGGCCAGACGCGCAGATTACCCGGGCGGAGTTTATCAAGCTGCTGATGGACGCATACAAGCTTACCGATGAGAACTATGTATCCTCATTCAACGATGTGCAAAAAGAAGGAAAATTCTATGACTGGTATTACAACAGCGTTGCGACCGCCCAGGCTTTGGGATTGGTAGCAGGGGATGAGAATGGCAATTTCAATCCGAATGCCTGCATCACGCGGCAGGATATGGCCGTGATCCTGTATAAAATGTACCAGAAGCAAGGCATAGAGCCGGCGCAGACGGCTGTTTCCTATGTGGACGCGGCGGATATTGCGGCGTACGCGCGGGAAAGCGTAGACGCTGTAACGGCATTGGGTATTATGCGTGGTGTGGGCGAAAATACTTTTGCCCCGTATATGCATGTAACCCGCGCTATGGCATTTACAGTCATTGTGGCATCGATGGATATGCAGTAGAGGAGGGGACAAGATGAGCATATTAAAAAAATTGGTTTGCGCCTGCCTTGCGGCTGCAATGCTGCCGGTGTGCGGCTGGGTATATGCGGCGGACAATGTGTCAGGAGAAAAAAACAATACAGAAGCCTTTGTGACAGCATACACCATGCCGGCGGATGTGGCGGGTACGGAATATGAAGCGGCAGTTTCATTTCTGCAGGGTATGGGGGTCTATGACGAAACCGATTTCCGGCCTTGGGATTCGCTCACAAGAGCAGAGCTGGCGGAATATACGGTGAAGGCGTTCAATCATACATATGTTGGAGCGTCTGGCGTCACATATTTTACAGATGTGCCGGCCAATTCAGCCGAAGCGCCATATATCAATGCCGCTGTAGAGCTGGGGTATATGCAAGGCGTGGGCGGCCGCTTGTTCCAGCCGGCGGAAGGGGCGCTGTATGAACAGGCCGCTACAGTGCTGGTTATTGCGTGTGGATATAATCCAAATGCGTCGTATGCCGGCGGTTTTTCTTCCGGCTATATGCAGATTGCCGCATCAGAAGGCATCAACAAGGGGATATCCAAATCCGGTTCAGAAGAACTGACCAGAGGTGAATTCGCGGTTATGCTGTTCAATGCGATGCACGCTGACGCGATGATCACGAACTTAGACGGCAGCGGCATTGTCTATGAGAGAGGAGACAGTGTGCTGTCTGAGAAATTTGATATGGAAACAGAGCGGGGGATCCTGCAGATTGTTGGGGATACGTCTATCTATGAGGACAAAACCTGTCTGGCAGGGTACGTCCAATTAGGCGGGGTGACGTATGCATCCAACGGGATCAGCCTGGATATGTATTTAGGGTATGAATTGGAATTTTATTATCAAGATAACGGTACAGGTGATTTGACGCTGGCAGCGGCACGGCCTACAACGCGGAATTCGGTATATCAGATATACAGCAGTGATATAGAGGAAAACTCGACGGTCAGCCGGATCGAATACAGTGATGAAAAGGGAAGAAGCCGGAAAGTCGATATTTCACTGCTTGCGGATTTTGTGTATAATGGACTGGGTATGTCCGCATTTTCCGACGAGGACATCCTGCTGGAAAACGGGTATCTGCAGACCGTGGACAACAATGGGGACGGCCAGGCGGACGTTGTGATCGTATCGGAATACAAGAATTATGTAGTTCGGGCGCTGGATACGGAATTTGAGGTCGTGTACGACTGTTACGGAAATGAAAACCTAGAGCTTGGGACCGAGGAGTATATAATGCGTAAAAACGGTGAGGAGCTCCCGTTTTCATCCCTGAAAAAATGGGACGTGCTAAGCGTTTACGGCACAAAAAATTCGACCGGTGAAAAGAAGATTCGGATCGAGGTGTCGGATCAGACAGTTTCTGGCGTCATCCGAAAAATTGACGAGGAAGGCTATACCATCGACGGCGTACAATACGAGCTGGCAGAGAACCTGCATACCGCCATTAAAACAGGACTGGAGCAAGAAATTGAGATCGGTACATCCTATACCTTCTATTTGGACGGTGCCGGCGCGCTTGCAGCCATTGACGAGGGAATCACGGACGAATTTCAATATGCTTTGATTCTGCGTCTCTATGTAGATGAAGTGACAGAGCTTGCCAGTGTGAAGATGTACACACAGGATGGGGTACAGGAAAGATTCCAATTTCCGGCCCGGTTCCTGTATAACGGCATCAAAATGGACGCGGCAGAGGCTGTCAGCAGGTTCAACACGGACTATGAGAACAATACGGACAAATGCAAGCTTGTAAAATATAAACGTAACGCGGACGGGCTGATAACAGAGCTTTACAGCTATTACGGCGACGACAGCAAATGTATTAGGCGGAATATCCGCTATAATGAACGTACCATATTCACAAGAAATTATTCATTTATGACGGAATCAAGTAATAAAAATTTGGGCGGCAACGACATGTATGGGATCGCGAAGGACAGTATCCTGTTCAACGTGCCGGAGGATTTTGCTACGGATAAAGATACGGGCATATACGATGATAATGACTTTTCAATCGTAACGGTACAGGATTTCAACAGCAGCAGTGACTATCAGGGAACGGAAATTTACGACACAGACGAAGAGAACCGCAGCATTACCGTGGCCCTTGTAAAAATCCCCACCCGCACGAATTTTGATACAGAATCCAAAACCATCTGCGTCAATGAAAAGCATGAGATTTATGATGAGGAACGAGAAGAAGTGATGGAGGTAATCGAGGGATACTACAATGGGCAGCCTGTGACGCTTACTGGCCGGGACAGCGATACGTTCCAAAATATAAAGCCTGGAGACGTGATTCATGCCCTGCGGAATGCAAAGGGAGAAGTCACAGATCTGCGGGTCCTTTTCCGGCCGGGTGATACACAGCCCACTGGCACGGACGGCCCGGAATTTGAAACAGTACGCACGGATGGTACCCACGTGAATATCACACAGTATACCGGTAAAAAGCAGGCGATCGAGGTCAGCAATCCACAGGGAATCCGTTCGACACTGATGACTGTTTTCGGCACAGTCGTGTCCAGCGGCAGCAACGGGCTTGTTGTCAGCTATCAGCCGGACCTGAGCAGACCGATTACGTATTTCCAGATGTCAGGCAGCCTAAGCTATTATGTATGCAGCATTGACGGCGGCGAAGCGGAATACACGGTTGGAAGCGTCAATGATATTGTAGATGGCGGCGACGTATTTGTGCAGTCGAGAGACGGCATGCATCAGGATGTATATATAATCAGGTACAGATAGGAGGCGCCGGAATGAAACGAGTTATCATCTTTATATTAATGTTCAGTATGCTGCATTCCTATGGCGCTGTATTCGCGGCAGAGGAAAGCGAGACGGAAACCGTACCGGAGCCGGGTATCCAAAAGCTTTCAGAGGCAGCGTTTGAGAACGGAGAAGGCTTTACCGCTGCCGTATATGGGGACTACGCCTATATTGCCGCAAAAAACGGCGGCCTGCAGGTTGTTGATATCACTGACCCCGCTGCGGCAAAAACAGTGACGCCGGATAACCGGCAGCTGCAGGGTACAATGGTTGTTGACGGAAGCGGCTGTGTTGCGGTCAACGGAGAAAATCTTTACGCAGCGTTTACAG
The DNA here is from genome assembly GCA_965151315.1 of uncultured Clostridia bacterium. GTDB lineage: Bacteria > Bacillota > Clostridia > UBA1381 > UBA1381 > Avimonoglobus. The sequence goes on along the minus strand of CBCTZG010000018.1, from coordinate 31,738 downwards.
CGGACGCGGATGGCAGCGCCGCGCCAGAGATCCGGCAGTATACGCTGAAAAATCCGGCCGCGCCTAGCTTTCAAAAGGCGTTTGCGGTAGAGTCGGATGTGCGGGATATCGCATTCAAAGATCAGTATATGTTTGCGGCGGATTCCAAAAAAGGCATCCAGGTTTTTGACCTTTCCGGCAGCGGGACAGACTGCATCCATTCGTATCCGCTGGAAACCTGCAGCGGCGTGGTGTCATTATATGTCAGCGGGGATTACCTGTACGCAGCGTTTACTGATCCTGATGAACTGCGGGCTTATGATATATCCGACCCGAAAAATATCAAAAAGGTATCCACCATCGCGCTGGACGGGTATTTTTTGGATATGGCCCAGACCAATCATGCCCTATTTCTCAGCGATACGCGGAATAAGCGGATTTTGATGATCCCGGAGCCGGACCCGGCGGCGATGAAAGACGCGGCGGTGTACCAGTATGCCGGTGACAGCGGGCAGCTGTCGGCCGTGGGTATGGAGGCCGAGGGGGATATATTGTATGTGGGAGAATATACAGCCGCCTCCAATTTATATGTATTTGACGCTGCCGATCCATCCGCAATACGGATCCTGGCCAAAGAACCGGTAGATATCGCCCCGTATTATTTCCAAAAAACCGGGGATATGCTGGTAATCCCTGCCCGTGCGGATGGTGTTGCGCTGTATTCCATTGGCGCGCTTAGCGCAGATGAGACGGTAGAATTTAAACCATATCAGCCAACCGGGGAAGAAATACCGGCAGAGGGGCAGCCCGCCACGCCGGAGACAGAAGCGCTGTATGCGGATATCGCCGGTCACTGGGCGCAGGCGGATATCGAGGAATTGAGTGAAAGCGGCGTTATAGCTGGAGACGGGACGGAGAATTTCCATCCGGACGAGCCGGTAACCCGGGCGGAGTTCATCGCAATGACGGCAAGAGCCATATCGCTGAATCCGATCGCGTACAGCGGTGCGTATGCCGACGTATCACCGTCTGCATGGTATGCGGACACAATGCAGGCGGCAAGCAATGTTGGGCTGATTGATCCCAATATGACAGCTGGCAACAATTTGCGGCCGGATGTACCGATTTTGCGGGAGGAGGCCGCTTCCGTGATCCTCAATGCGGTGTATTTACGCAATCCCTCTATGTTTGAGAAAGCGCCGCTGGTGGAGTTTTCCGATGAAGACCAAATCAGCTCTTGGGCATATGAAGCTGTTGCAGGCGCTTACGCAAGAGGGATTGTCGTGGGGAATGACCAAAATGAAATTCAGCCCCAGAAAAATTTGACAAGGGCTGAAGCGGCCGCGGTAATCAAGCGGGCAACCCAAAACCTGGAAGCGGGATCGGCGTATATCAACACCATATCGGATGTTGTAATTGACGCGGAAGAAAAATTGCCGCAGTCAGCAGAGACGCCGATGATGTTCAGAGTGACGGATGCAGTTGAGCCGGACGAGCTGTTTACGGTTTACGGAGCTAATCTTTATGCGGATTCCATGGAAATTGCGATCGCAGAGCTTACAGACGATAAGCCGGCGGCAACGCCGCCATCCGACGCAATGAAGCTAGAAATCATTCAGACGGATGAAAAGGGGAACTTTGCGGTTACAAGGATGCCCAAAGACGCAAAAAGCGGATCCTATTATTTATGGGCGAAAAATGACAAGGGATGGGGACAGCCAATCGCCATCAATGAATCAAGACCGCTGTGGATTTCAGAGAACATCATGACGGCAGGAAATGTGATCAAGGTTGTTGGAAGAAACTTTGACAGACGGGAATTTGGCGCTGATCTGCAGACAAGAGTGCTTCTCAGAAGCGAGACTGCCACATATGACGCGATTATTGTCAATGAGGTCAATCCATTTGCTGTTGATTTTACCATTGGAAGCGACGTTCCTGACGGCGAATATAAGGTATATGTTTCAAATGACGGAATTATTTGGAATGAGACGGATTCCGGCCAAGTGCTGACCGTGGTATCGGATGTGGAAGATCCATATGCGCTGGGCGTAGGCTGGGCCGGCGTATTCAACTGGGACAACGTGATCGATGTCCGGGATTACGGTGCCACGCCGGATGACAATACGGACGATACTGCCGCTATCCAGCAAGCCTTTGACGCTGTGGCGGAATCCGGCGGTGGTGTGGCATATTTCCCGAAGGGCGTGTATCGGTTCTACCAGCTGACATTGCCAGCTAGAGTCCTTTGCGTGGGAGACGATATGGGCGAGAGCGTTTTGATGTTCTCCACACCGGACAATATTACCAACGAAGAAATGAAAAACTGGGTGGCGATCACATCGGATTACGCTAAGACCAACAATGTTTCCGAGGGGATGCAGGGCTTTATCAATATTTCGATCCACGATGACCCCGCCCAGCCGGATAGACGGCTGCCTAACGCGATTGTATGGCTGGGAGATGGCTGGTTCCCGGATGACCGGCATGACCGGAAGGCCAGCTATATTGTTTATAAGAATTTTGGGATTGAAACCCGGTATGAATACCAGGATCCAGAGGAGGCGGCGGGCTCCATGGTGGTTACCACCGGGAAGGAGCACCTGCTGATTGACGGCTGTGTATTCAACGGGCTTTCCTGTACGTTTACCTCTGGTTATTTCGGACAATATGCTTCCGTCCGGAACTGTCAGTTTGATACGGTTGGAAAAGCGCTTTACTATCAGGTCACCTATTATGTAGTGGAAAATAATACGATGACCAGACGGGTGGATCCGGATATCACGTCCAACGGGATGTTTGCCAGGACGAACTGCTATGTGGCCAACAATGTGTTTAACGGTGCGGGGAGCAATACCAATGATGGGGAGATCGTCTCTGTGGAACCGTTCCGCGGCGGTACAAAAATGCTGGGCAAGGTGGTATCTGCCACTGCCAACACGGTTACGGTAGAGCCAGAGCGGGACAGCAGCGGCATGATCTATGGAGATAACCAGCGGACTAACAATTTCCGGCTGGATGATGAGTCGTATGGTGACTGGGAGATCGTGATCATAGACGGCCGGGGCCTGGGCCAGGCGCGCAAACTGGTTGACTCCGACGAGGCAGCCCAGACCTTTACCATTGACAAAAACTGGGATATCCTGCCGGATGAAACCAGCCGGTTTGCGATTTCGCTGCTTTTGAAAAACATTACGTTCTACAACAATACGGCGGAATATTCCCAGAACACCATGCAGCTTTATGGAGACACATATGACGCTGTTATGATCAGTAATACGCACAACCCGCGGGACGGAGACTTTGCCAGTGATGGATTCTACGTCCATACCATCGAAAAACGGGATTCCGGCAACACCCGGCAGCAGAGCGCGTATTTTACCAGGATCGAGGATAACAAGGTAGATGGAATTGGGTGGAAAAACCATACCAATTCTATCGCGGTCGTCGCCAACTGTGAAATTACAGAGGGCTTTGAATCCTATGGTTATCTGGTTTACGGCTGCGATATTAAGAACAATACGCAGATCGGCAGGAAGGACTATGAACAGACCGCGACTTCGAATTGGTATTATAACGGTATCTGGATCGGTACCTATTCCCGGTACATCCAGGCCATGCGCCCAACCATCAGCGCTGTGACCATTGAAGGGAACCATATTGAAAATTCTGACCGGGGTATCTCTTTAGGCGGCGGCGGTCTGAACGCCAAAAACGGAAACCAGGCAGAGACTGCCAGTGCGAAATCGTCTATATCGGGAGTCGTATTGCGGGGAAATACGTTTAAGGATGTAGACCGGGAAATCATCAATGAGCATGGTGCGGAAAACGTCGTCTTCGTTGAGGATTGACAGTAAATATCTTTTACTTGGGCAGGAGACAGCTCCTGCCCTGTAAGGGCGCTTGGTGAACAATAACGAAATATTCAACATTAAGGGAAAGTACTATTATTGGGAGAGCCAGTATGAACGAAAACAAGTATAGCAGCATTATCGGCCGCGTTATAAACAAGATGTATGATTTGAAAACGGTGTATGAAACGGACGTGCATGTGGGAACCAATTATATGGATTTATGGGAATGGCCCCAGGGCGTTGGGCTGTTCGGTTTATATTTGTATTATAAAGAAACAGGCGAAAAAAAATATTTTGATATGATCGTTGATTATTTTGAAAAACATATTAAAAAAGGGCTGCCTGTGAAAAATGTTAATACAATGTGCCCCATGCTGACCTTGACCTATGTGTATGAGGAAACGAACAATGAAAAATATCTGGCGCTTTGCAAGGAATGGCTTGCGTATGTGATGTATGAGATGCCCCGGACAGAGGAAAACGGGATCCAGCATATTACGACCGCTGATGAAAATTTCCAGCAGCTTTGGGACGACACATTGTACATGACGGTGCTGTTTGTGGCGAGAATGGGCGTTCTGCTGGAGGACGATACATGTATACAGGAGAGTATCCGGCAGTTTTTGGTGCATCTGAAATATCTGACAGATACCAGGACAGGGCTGTTTTTCCATGGTTGGACCTTTGATGGCAACCACCACTTTGCCAATGCGCTTTGGGCCCGAGGCAACGCATGGTATACAGCTGGCTTGGTGGATTATCTGGAAATCTGCGCGGTGCCGGACGGCGTGAAACAGTTTTTGCTTACATCGCTGCAGCGGCAGGTAAAAAAGCTGGCGGAGCTGCAGCTCGCAAACGGTATGTGGACAACGCTGTTGGATGACCCGACTTCGTATCCGGAAGCATCGGCCACGGCCGCATTTGCGTACGGAATCTTGAAAGGGGTCCGCTGCGGGTACCTTGACAAACGATATAGGGAAACTGGACTGAAAGCGCTGGATGGCGTTATCAGCTGTATTGCGGCAGATGGAACCGTCAATCAGGTTTCTTATGGAACAGGTATGGGGAATACCTTGGAGGACTATAAAAAAATCCCCATTACGCCACAGCTGTACGGGCAGTCTATGACTATGCTGCTGCTAAGCGAAGCGATGAAAACATAAAAACCAACTTTGATGGAGTGATGAATCAATGCAGTATCAAAATACCTATTGCAACCCAACTCCGCTGCCAGACTACCCGCTGGGGCGGAACTTCTTCCGGGGCATGACAGACAAAAGCTTCCGGGAGACCGCGGACCCAACTGTGTTGTATGAAAACGGGCGGTGGTATCTCTACTCCTCCTGCGGGATGGCGTATGAATCCACGGATTTTATTACATGGAAGCACCATAGAATAGAGCCGTATGATATCGGGTACGCCCCCACGGTTGTAAAGCATCGGGGAAAATATTATTTGGCGGCCAGCTTTAATCCAGCGTTGTATTGTTCTGATTCGCCGCTGGGGCCGTTTAAGCCCGTTGGGAAATTTACGGATATAAACGGGGCGGTATGCAATTTCCCGGATGTCATGCTGTTTGCGGATGATGACGGGCGGCTGTATGTCTATGGATGTCTGGACGCAAAAACCCCCGGGATAATTGGCGCGGAATTAGACGCCCAACGGCCCACACAGCTGATTACCCCCATCCAAACGCTGATCCGGTTTTCCAGTGCCAACACATGGGAATGTTTTGGGGAATGGAATCAAAATCCACAGGTTTCCTATATGGAAGGCCCGTTTATGTACAAAAAAAACGGCGTCTATTATCTGACGTACTGTGCACCGGGGACGGAGTTTTCCTCCTATGCCATGGGCGCTTATATGGGAAGCACGCCGCTGGGGCCGTTCCGGGCGCAGAAGAATAATCCGATCACAGCGAAAAAATATGGTATTGTGCGGGGGCCGGGGCACGGCTGCATTGTGGATGGCCCTAACGATACCATCTGGGCCTTTTACACCTGTACGATGTGCTATGCGCATCCATTTGAACGGCGGATCGGATACGACCGAGCATACATTAACGAGACGGGAGAGCTGTGTGTCAGCGCGGTGACGGAACTGCCGCAGTGGGCACCGGGGATTAAGGGCCCAGATCAGCTGGATAACAATACGGATCTGCTGCCATTGACCTTCCGGGAGCCGGCCATTGCTTCTTCGTTTGTATATGGGCGGGAGCCCATATATGCGGCTGATGACAGTATGCTGACCTGGTGGGAACCGGAACAAGATGATCGGGAGCCGACCCTAACAATTTCATTCAAACAGGGCCTGTACATGGTATACGCCGCAAGAATTATTTGGCGGGACGTGGGGATGGATATCGGCAGCAATATCCTGCCGGGGGCGTTTGGGTATGTGATCGAAGCGAAACAAGCAGACGGCAATTGGGTGACCGTACTGGATAAGGCGCGGTCCCAGGACGATTTCAACGTGGATTATCAGATCCTGGAGCCTGTGCAGGCGGCAGCTGTGCGTCTGCGGGTGGTAAATTGGCCCCAAGGCATTACACCTGGCGTCATCAGCTTTTGTATATTTGGTAAATTTTACCGATAAAGATTTGTTTATAGATTAAAGAGAAAAAGAGCAGGAAAATATGCGTTTTGAAGCATCTTCCCGCTCTAAGTTTGGAAACATTGAAAAAGTATGGCAGCAAACCTGTCGTAGGTTTTACGGTTATCAATCATTTGGATGAACTATGTGCAGAGAGCATCAAAAACGCGCCGTTGATTACGGGTTTTCCTGTGCCTTTACCTCTGGTATTGTTATGCGTCAAGACGGCAAGGTGGATTTGTATGGCAGGATCGGCGATACAGAGGCTGGCCGGATCGTTACTGATTATCTATTTACAGATAAAAAATTGTTAATTGTTCCGGCTTCTAACGTGTTTTTGTATAGGCAATGGGAATCACTGGATACTTGCATCGATTTCGTGAAAAATTGAATTCAGGAATGGATGAAAATTTGGAATGAAAAACGAACAAGACGCCTATAGAGCGGTCTTGTTCGTTTTTTGTCATAGAAGATTTGTTAAAAACGTCTCCAGGTCTCCCGAGTAAAGAGCAGCAGCAAAGGAAACAGTTCCAGCCTTCCTGCCAGCATATCAAACGTCAGAACCAGCTTAGCGCCGCCGGAAAAAACGGAGAAATTTCCGGTGGGGCCCACCAGCTCCAGGCCGGGGCCGATATTATTCAGCGTGGCAGCCACGGCAGTAAAGTTGGTGACCAAGTCATGGTCGTCAAAGCTGACCAACAAAACAGAAAACAGAAATACCAGGAAATAGGCCACCATAAATACATTCACTGCCCGGACAACCTCATGTGGCACGGTTTTTTCATCCATGGTGATTTTCCCGACGCTTTGGGGGTGCAGGATATGCCGGAGCTCCTTGCGCATACTCTTCACCAGGATAATAAACCGGGAAACCTTGATCCCGCCGCCGGTGCTGCCGGCGCAGGCGCCAATAAACATCAGGATGACCAGGATCGTTTTGGATGCCTGGGGCCACAGATTAAAGTCCGTAGTAGCATAGCCTGTAGTTGTAATCACGGAACCTACTTGGAAAGCCGCGTGCCGGAGGGCTTCCCCATAGCTTTGATACTGCCAGGCAATGTTCAGGGTTATTGTAAAAATCGCGGCGGCAATGATCAGAAGATACCAGCGCACTTCTTCTATTGCGGCCGCCCGCCGGAATTTGCGCATGAGCAGCAGGAAATAGAAGTAAAAGTTGATGCCGAACAGGATCATAAATATCGTGACCACATTTTGCAGGTATGGGGAATACCCGGCAAGACTGTCGTTTTTAACGCCAAAGCCGCCGGTGCCGGCCGTGCCGAAGGAAATGGTCAGCGCATCAAACAGCGGCATACCGCCGGCCAAAAGCAGGATGATCTGCAGCAGGGTTAGAGCAATATAAATACCGTACAGGGTTTTAGCGGTGCTCTGCACCTTGGGCACCAGCTTTTCCACCTGGGGCCCGGGGCTTTCCGCTTTCATCAGGTTTACGTGGGAACCACCGGTCAGCGGCATTAACGCCAGCAAAAAGACCAGTACCCCCATGCCGCCGATCCAGTGGGTAAAGCTGCGCCAGAATAAAATACTCCGGGGGAGGATTTCTACGTCCGGCAGGATACTGGCACCAGTGGTGGTAAAGCCGGAAACTGTCTCAAATAAAGCGCTGATCGGGTTTGTGATCGTACCGGAAAACAAAAAGGGCAGCGCGCCTAAAATACTGATTACAATCCAGCCCAAGGCGGTAATCACAAAGCTTTCCCGGAGCCCCAGCGTTTTATTGACCGGCGCGCGGCGCTTCAAAAGCCAGCCCAAAAGCAGGCACAAAACGATCGTCAGGATAAAAGCCTTTGCGGGGACGGATTCGCCATATAGGAAAGATACGACCAGGGGCAGCCCCAGCAGCGCGCCCTCGCATAGGGTAATCCATCCCAGGAGATAGGAAACCATTGAAAAATTCATACCGTCCCTCCGTTAACTTGCAAGAATATCCCGGATATCCCGGAGCCCGTGATTCAAGGTGACGACGATGACAGAATCGCCAACCTGGATCTGGTCGCCGCCCCCGGGGATAATAATCTGATCGCCGCGGGTAATGCAGCAGATCAGCTGATTGGGCTTGAGCCTGAGCTGGGCGAGGGGGACGCCTGTGGCGGCGGAGGGTTCGTGAACGGTGAACTCCAGGGCCTCCACTCGGTCGTCTAAAATCCGGTACAGGGTTTTGATATTATTCCCGGACGCATTCTGCAGGGCACGGACGTATTGCAGAATGAAGTCACAAGTCAGATATTTGGGATAAATGATGCTGCCGAAGTCTACGCCGTCTAAAACATCCAAAATATCGCCGAATTCCAGCCGGTTGATTTTGGTGACCAGCTTGGCCTGGCTGTGCCGCTTGGCGAATAACGACAGCAAAACATTTTCTTCGTCTAGGTTTGTTAAGGATACAAAGGATTCAGCCATCTGCAGCCCCTCGGAAAGGAGCAGCTTATGGTCGGTACCGTCGCCGTGCAGGATGGTAGCCTCCGGCAGGGAGGCAGCCAGGGTCTCGCACCGGGCAGCGTCCTGCTCAACGATCCGGACCCGAATACCGTGTGAAAGCAGGTCCTTGGCAAGATAATACCCAATAGTTCCGCCGCCGATGATCATGGCGTTGCGCACAGGCTGGGTGGATAGATGGAGCTTGCTGAAAAACAAAGGTGCTTTTTCGCGGGTAGAAAGCATGGTTACTAAGTCGCCGCTTTGCAGGATGAAGTCGCCGTCCGGGATGATTACATCGTGCCCCCGCTCAACCGCGCAGACTAAGAGCTCGCAGCCGAACCGGCTGGGGATATCCTTCAAATGCATACTGTCCAGCCCCTGTGTATCCGTGAGCTTAAATTTCATGAGCCGTACCCGGCCGCCGGCGAAGGTGTCAATCTTGCTGGCAGCGGGAAACCGAAGCAGCCGGGAAATTTCCCGGGCTGTGGCCAGCTCAGGGTTGATGATCGTGGAAATCCCCAGCTGCTGTTTGATAAAATCCAATTCATGGCTGTATACCGGGTTGCGGACTCGGGCGATGGCGTGACAGTGCCCTGCCTTTTTCGCAAACATGCAGCACAGCAAATTTAATTCGTCAGAGCCGGTAACGGAGATCAAAACATCTGCGTCTTCCATGCCGGCTTCGGTCAATACGCCGATGGAGGAACCGTTCCCTACAATCCCCATTACATCCCAGTTTTCTGTAATCCGTTGCACCTTTTCCGCATTGGTATCAATGACGGTGACGTTATGGCCTTCCTCGCTGAGCTGGCTTACCAGGGCAGTCCCAACCTTGCCGCAGCCCACCAGAATGATTTTCATAAAAGCACTTCCTTTTTTTATGCCTGTTTTGTTATATTGTGAAAAATTTTTAATCGTATGCAAAACCCATCGAAGGTCAGGGATATTTTTACAAAAAATGGGAAGAATATCAGCGCGCAAAAAGACCGGGGTGCGATGCCCCGGTCAATCCCTTATTCCTCGTGGGCCTGTCCGATTTTTTTCAGCAGATTCTTGATCCGGGTGACAGGAACCAAAAGGTTGCTGATGGTTTCATCATGGTTTAGGGTATCGATCAGCAGGGAGATATACTTGGACATATCCACTTCGCAGTACCATTCCCGTTCAAAGAGCCCCGGCATTCGGTACACCAGGTTTGTGGTAAATACCCGGTTGATCTCGCCGTTTTTGTACGCCTTGTCAAATTTGGCAAGGCCGTTGCAGAACAAGCCAAAGGCGGTGAAAATGAAAATCCGCTTTGCGCCCTGTGCCTTGAGCTTTTTCGCGATCTCCAAAACGGACTCGCCGCTGGAGATCATGTCGTCCACAATAATCACGTCCTTGCCGTTTACGTCCCGGCCTAAATAGACATGGGCCTCAATGGGATTTTTGCCGTCTACCACCACGGCGTAATTCCGGCGCTTATAGAACATCCCCAGATCGATCTCCAGTACGGAGGAATAATACATACACCGGTTCATGCCGCCCTCGTCCGGAGAAATCACCACGGTATCTTCCTTGTCAAAGGAAATGTCCGGAACGGCGCGGGTCAGGGCTTTAATCATCTGATAAGTGGTCTGCACATCGTCAAAGCCATGCAGGGGAATGGCGTTCTGCACCCGAGCGTCGTGGGCGTCAAAGGTAATAATATTGGATACGCCCATATCCACCAGCTCCTGCAGCGCCATGGCGCAGTCTAATGATTCCCGGGAAGTCCGGCGATGCTGGCGGCCTTCGTACAGCATGGGCATGACCACGGTGATCCGGCGGGCCTTACCGCTCATGGCCGCGATAATCCGCTTTAAGTCCTGGTAGTGGTCATCGGGGCTCATATGATTTTCATGATCGTACATCTTGTATGTAACGCCGTGGTTGAACATATCACAAATAATATAAACGTCATGGCCGCGGACCGTTTCGGCTATCACGCACTTTCCCTCCCCAGTGCCGAACCGGGGGCAGTTGATGTGGGTAACGTAGGTCTCATCGTCTTCATCCGGACGGAATTGCTTCAAATACCAGTCGATCTTGCTGGTGATTTCCTCGCAGCCCCGCATACTGATAATGCTGAGTTTGCCGACGATTGGTGGTCTTTGGTTCAATGGATTTTCCATGAGCTCCTCCTTTAACCGTTGAAAATTTCTTACATATTAGTTATACCATAGCCGCTTTATTTTTTCAAGGGATATTCAAAACTTCCGGCGGTTTTCAGAAATTTTACAGGTTTTTAACAAAAACAGATCGGATTTTTAGATATTTTGATTCAATTCCGGCAGTTTACAAATTATTCATAAAATATCAAAAATTTTTTCATTGACATTTTTACAAAACGTGGTATAATTTAATCAAAAGTCAAAGAAAGTCAAAGTCAAGAAGGTGTTACTATGGGAATCAGCGATAAAATTGAAACTTTTATCATAGAATTGTTAAAAGAAGACGACGGCTGGGTGGAACTGGGGCGCAACGAACTGGCATCCATCTTCAACTGTGTGCCGTCACAGATCAATTATGTGCTCTCCACCCGGTTCAGCCCGGCCCGGGGCTATTTGGTAGAATCCCGGCGAGGCGGCGGCGGGTATTTAAAGATCCGGCGGGTCAGCCAGGCCGGCGCCGGCGAAGCCGCCGCACAGGTCGGGGAAACTGTGGGGGAAAAGCGGGCAGGCGAGATCCTGGCCCGTCTGCGGGCGGCTGGGGAGCTTGCCCCCGGCCCGGCGGCGGTGATTGCCGCAGGCGTTTCAGATAAAAGCCTGGGCGGCGTACCCCCGGCCCAGCGGGACGCCTTGCGGGCGGTACTTTTGAAAAATATGCTGATCGCCAGCATTCAATAAGGAGGAAAAGGAAATGTACGATTTATTTTCAGATTTGTTTGACAGTTTTGACATGTTCCCGGTTTACCGGGAAGAAAAGACCTGCCCCCAGTGCGGCAGACGGTATTCGGAATTCCAGAAAAGCGGTAAGTTTGGCTGTGCCAAATGCTATGCGGCGTTTCGCCAGCCGGTAACCACCATGCTGCGGCAGATCCACGGGACAACAGAGCATAAAGGGAAAATCCCGGCGCGGGCGGGAGAACACATGCAGAAAAAACGCCGTCTGGCGGAGCTGAAGCAGGCGCTTTCCAAGGCTGTGGCCCGGGAGGATTATGAAGAGGCTGCCAGGCTCCACAAGGAGATCAAAGCTATGGGCGGCGCGGAGTAAAGGAGGTATGAACGATGATTTGGTATCGGGAAAATAACAACGAGGATATTATGGTCAGTACGAGGATTCGGCTGGCCAGAAACTTAAAAGGGTACCCGTTCCCTGGGGCTATGACGCTGGAGCAGGCCCAAAAGGCAGAGGGAGAGATCCGCGACGCTGTGCTGAACGGCAATTCTACGCTGGCCCGGGATTTTCAGGTAGTGGACATGGAAAAGACGCCGGAACGGGAAAAGCAGGTGCTTTATGAACAGCATTTGATCAGCCCGGAGATGATGAACCGGAAGGTGGGTTCCGTATTGCTGAGCAAGGACGAGTCCATGAGCGTTATGCTGATGGAGGAGGACCATATCCGGCTGCAGATTATATTAGGCGGCTTCGCCTTGGATCAGGCCTGGGAAACTGCCAGCCGGGTAGACGATGTGCTGGAGGAGCGTCTGGAATATGCCTTTGACAATGAGTTCGGTTATCTGACCAGCTGCCCTACCAATACCGGGACAGGCCTGCGGGCCTCGGTGATGATGCATCTGCCGGCTTTGACCATGACGGACAATATTGCCCGGGTGATTAACTCTGCCGGACAGCTGGGGATCGCCGTTCGAGGTATGTATGGGGAAGGCTCCAAGGCTTACGGGAACCTTTACCAGATTTCTAACCAAGTAACCCTGGGTATGCGGGAAGAGGATATTATCAGTAAGCTGAAAACGGTGGCATCCCAGATTGCTGACCGGGAACGGGAAGCCAGGAAGCTCCTGGCTGAGCAAAACGGCGACCAGCTGGCCGACCGGCTGTGGCGGTCCTACGGGACGCTAAAATATGCCCGTTCCTTATCCAGCCAGGAAGCAAAGGCGCTTATATCCGACGTGGTTTTTGGGAAGGCTATGCGTATAATCGACGCTGCGCCGGACAATTTGTGGGAAATTATGGTGAATGCAGAGCCGGCCTCTGTAGCTGGCCGGATCCAAGGCGAGCCTACCCCTGAGGCCCGGGATAAGACACGGGCGGCAATGATTCGGGAAAGCTTAAACTGAAAGAAAGGTGAACGATTATGGCATTTTCAAATTTTACTGAAAAAGCTGGCCAGGCGCTGGCCCGGGCCAGAGAAACAGCATGTGAATTAGGGCATGGATATATTGGCAGTGAGCATATCCTGATGGGGCTTCTGCGGGAAGGCACGGGCGTGGCGGCCCAAGCCCTAGCCCAGGCGGGGGTTTCCGAGGAGGATGTACTGGAAAAAATCAAAGAAGCGATGGGGACGGGGGCGCCTCTGCCGGAGAACGCAGACCTATCCCTGACGCCCCGGAGCAAACGGATTTTGGAAATCAGCGCTATGGAGGCCCGCAGGCTGGGACATAACTATATCGGGACGGAGCATCTGCTTATGGCCATCATCCGGGACGGCGACAGTGTGGCGGCCCAGATCCTCCATGCCTTGGGAATCAAGCTGGGAGAATTTTATTCTGATACGGTCAACGCCATTGACAATGGGAATCTATCCCCCGCGTCGCCCCAGGCTAAAAAAGGGAAGAAGAATACAAAAACGCCTACATTGGACCAGTTTGGCCGAGATTTGACGGAAATGGCCCGGGACAATAAATTTGACCCAGTTATTGGCCGGGATAAGGAAATTGAACGGGTGATCCAGATCCTTTCCCGGCGGTCAAAGAATAACCCCTGCCTGATCGGGGAACCAGGCGTAGGGAAAACGGCAGTGGTAGAGGGCCTGGCCCAGAAGATCGCCGCCGGCGACGTGCCGGAAATCCTCCGGGATAAGCGGCTGGTAACGCTGGACCTGTCTTCCATGGTCGCCGGCGCCAAGTACCGGGGCGAGTTTGAGGAACGGCTGAAAAAGGCGGTGGAGGAGGTTATCCACGCCGGCGACGTAATCCTCTTTATTGACGAGCTGCACACCATTGTAGGCGCCGGGGCGGCGGAAGGCGCCATTGACGCATCCAATATTTTGAAGCCGTCTTTGGCCCGGGGTGAGCTGCAGCTGATCGGCGCTACTACGGTGACGGAGTATCGGAAATATATTGAAAAGGACGCGGCCCTGGAACGCCGGTTTCAGCCGGTCATGGTAGGCGAGCCTACTGTAGAGGAGACCTATCAGATCCTGTTGGGCATCCGGGATAAATACGAGGCGCATCACAGCGTAAAAATTACAGATGAGGCCTTAGAGGCCGCGGCGAAGCTGTCCGCCCGGTACATTACAGACCGGTTTTTGCCGGACAAGGCCATTGACCTGATTGATGAGGCAGCTTCCAAGAAAAAGCTGTCCGCCTTGACAGCGCCGCCGGATGTCAAAAACTTAGAGAATAAGCTGGAGGCCATCGCCAAGGACAAGGAAGAAGCGATCACTGCCCAGGACTTTGAAAAGGCGGCGTCCCTCCGGGATCAGGAAAAGGCGCTGCAGGATCAGATGGCGGCGGAAAAGGAAAAGTGGAAAGGAAAAGCCGCCGCGAATAACGCGGAAGTCACGGAAGACGATATAGCGGATATTGTAGCGGATTGGACCAGCATCCCGGTGGCGAAGCTTGCCCAGGAGGAAAGTGAAAAGCTGAAAAATCTGGAAAATATTCTGCATCAGCGGGTGATCGGGCAGGATGAAGCGGTTACAGCTGTGGCCAGGGCTATCCGCCGTGGGCGAGCAGGGCTGAAGGATCCGAAGCGGCCCGTAGGCTCGTTCCTGTTCTTAGGGCCTACCGGCGTAGGGAAAACAGAGCTTTCCAAGGCGTTGGCGGAAAGTATGTTCGGCTCTGAGGACTCTATGATCCGGGTCGATATGTCCGAGTATATGGAAAAACACGCCGTTTCTAAGTTTATCGGCTCACCGCCGGGATATGTAGGCTTCGAGGAGGGCGGCCAGCTGACGGAAAAGATCCGTAAGCATCCGTATTCTGTCCTGCTGTTTGACGAGATCGAAAAGGCGCATCCGGATGTGTTTAACATTATGCTGCAGATCCTGGAGGACGGTATCCTCACCGATGCCCAGGGCCGGCGGGTTGACTTCCGGAATACGGTCATTATTATGACCTCCAACCTGGGAGCCAAGGATATTCTGAACACGGGTTCCAAGCTGGGCTTTGGAACAGAAAACGGAAATGCCACAGACGACGCGTCCATTCGGGAAAAGGTGATGGAGGAAGTGAAGCGGGCATTCAAGCCGGAATTTTTGAACCGTATTGATGAAATCATCGTGTTTAAACGGCTGACGGACACGGATATCCAAAAGATCGCCGCGCTGATGCTGACCAGTCTAAATGAGCGGCTGGCGGCCAACGAGATGACGGCGGAATTTACGGACGCGGCCCTGGCGGAAATTGCCAAGGCGGGGTATGACCCGGTATACGGCGCCCGGCCGCTCCGGCGGGCGATCCAGAGCAAAATCGAGGATATGCTTTCGGAAAAGATCATTGACGGGGAGATCAAGCCCGGCGACCAGATCAAGGTGGACGCAAGGGACGGCAGCTTTGTGGTCGTATAAATTTGAAATAAAACAAATTAAACAATCCGCCGCGTTCAACGCGGCGGATTGTTTTGTATAAACCAAACATCGGCAAACATCGGCTTGGTGGATTTGGTTCAAAAAAGGCTTTTGCCGTTGCGTGAAGATACCGCCGTGAGCTGCCCAAACCAGCAGAAAATAAGTCAGCCGCTTTCGTGGCAGCTGAATACCACTTGCGGCTGGCAGATTATTCGGCGGACCTTCAGACTTGCCAGTAATAGAGCGGCTATTACAAGCGTACGCTGATCCCTTGCGCACGCAAATAACGTTTCAGATCTATAATTTCAATCTCCCGGAAGTGGAACAGGCTGGCGGCCAGAACGGCGTCAGCCTTTCCGTCAATAAAGGCTTCCCGGAAATGCTCCATACTCCCAGCGCCGCCGGAAGCGATTACGGGAATATCCAGGCTTTCGGAGACAGCCCGTGTCAGCTCCAGATCATAGCCGGCCTTTGTGCCGTCTGCGTCCATGCTGGTCAGGAGAATCTCGCCGGCCCCCAGCGCCTGGGCTTCCCGGGCCCACAACAGGGCATCTTTACCGGTATCCACCCGGCCGCCATTGAGATAGACTGTCCAGCCGCCTTCCGGCCGGCGTTTCGCGTCAATCGCGCAGACCACGCACTGGCTGCCGAATTTTTCCGCCGCTTCCTGAATCAACGCCGGCCGCTTGAGCGCGGCAGAATTGACTGCCACCTTGTCTGCCCCGGCGTTTAGGATTGCCCGGAAATCCTCTACGCTCCGGACGCCGCCGCCGACTGTAAAGGGGATAAATACCTCCCGGGCTACCCGGTTCACCATATCCACCACGGTAGCCCGCTGGTCTGCGGAAGCGGTAATATCTAAAAATACCAGCTCATCGGCGCCAGCCTGGTTGTAGACCTTGGCACATTCCACCGGATCCCCGGCGTCGATCAGATTGACAAAATTCACGCCCTTGACCACCCGTCCGTCCCGGACGTCCAGACAAGGGATAATCCGTTTTGCGTACATCGCGTTTCTCCTTACAGCTCCAAAAAGTTCTTTAAAATTTTCAAGCCCGTTTCCCCGCTTTTTTCCGGATGGAACTGGACGGCAAATAGGTTATCCCGTTCGGCGGCTACGGCAAACCGGGCGCCGTAGGTGGTATAGGCGGATACGTCCTGGGGGTTTTTAGCCTCTAAGCAGTAGGAATGGACAAAATATACATATGGATCCGGCCCCAGGTCCCGCAGAATTTGGGAGGGCTTTGTGATTTCCAGGCTGTTCCAGCCGATATGGGGGATCTTAAGGCCGTCTTGCTTAGGGATTTTCCGGAATGTCCCCGGCAGCAGGCCGAGCCCCGGCACCCCTGGGCTTTCCTGGCTTTCGGAAAATAAAAGCTGCAGCCCTAAGCAGACCCCCAAAAGCGGCGTACCCCGGCGGACAATTTCCCGGATTGCGCCAGAAAGGCCGGACCGGCGCAGAGCGGACATGGCGTCGCCAAAAGCGCCTACCCCCGGCAAAATGATTTTATCCGCTTTGAAAAGCACGTCTGGTTTCCCGGAAACCACGGACTCCGCTCCTAAAAAAGCAAGGGCGTTTTGTACACTGTGCAGATTCCCCGCACCATAATCAATGATTCCGATCATTATGTATCACCATTTCCTATTGTACCATAATCTGCCCGGGAACGCAATACAAATTTCCGGCGGCCGGGACATGTTATAGACTTTTAAAGAAATTGTAAGGAAACCACCCCGGCAACAGCTTGTTTCTTGGATAAAAATATGATACAATAGACATAATATTTTGCTGATTGCTGTCGTCTGAAAGCTTAGCCGTACATTGAGATGCAAAGAGGTTTAAAAATGAAGAGTGCCGTTGTGAAATTAGGCCGGGAATCAGTCAATGGGTTTTGGCGTTCCAGGATGGAGCTATTGAAAGAATTGGGAGAAATCAGCGGAAAAACAGATAATTCCGCCTTAGAATCCGCGACTAAGCAATATTTTTTTCACATATTGATAAGGACTTATTTTGCTGGGGGATATTATCTGGGGATCAGCCGGCGGCAATCGGTTCTTTATGCTTGTCTGCGCGTATCCCATATGCAGGAAACTTAACGGGATTCGAGGGGTACATATGCAATATATATACTGCCCCGCACTTTCGGAAGCAAGGATTTGCAAGCCGCATTTTAGATGAAATAATAAACTATGCTTCCCAAATCCATGTAAAAAGACTGTAGCTGCACAGCAGTGCGCAGGGGGAGAAATTATATGTGGGACGGGGATTTTTGAAAAAAAGAATGAGTGGGAATTGTTTTTATAAGGAGACAATTTTGGAGCGGGCGGCAGCAAGGGATTGGGATTGGCGAGAAAGAAAATAATTTGTTCTGAAGCCGGTTTCCGGCGTTTCGCGTTTTTGGCCGGGTACCGGCAAAAAAAATTTTAGAAAATTGTAAAAAAAATTTAAAATAGACGCAACCTTTTCGGGTTTTAAATAGTATTATTGATGGAAGGGGGAAACAGAATGGTGCGGCAGGAAAGCGGCGAGGCAGCAGAAGTTTCCCAAACCGTAGAAAAATATTTTGGCATGGTGTATAAGCTGGCCCTTTCACAGACAAAAAATGTGGCCAATGCAGAGGATGTAACGCAGGAGGTTTTTTTGCGGTTTATGCAGAATCAACACAAGCTTGAAAATCAAGAGCACATTAAAGCGTGGCTGATCCGGGTGACGATCAATTGCAGCAAAAGTTTATTTTCCAGCGCCTGGTTCCGAAAAACCGCGCCGCTGACAGAGGATATTGCGTTTGATACCCCGGAAAAGAGTGCAGTGTATTACGCTGTGCTGGAGCTGCCCGCAAAATACAGGGCTGTGATCCATCTATTCTATTACGAGGATATGAGCGTCCGGGAGATCGCCGAAAGCTTGGGAGAAAAAGAAACCACCGTGAAAAGCCAGTTACATAGAGGACGGGAAATGTTAAAAAAAATGCTGAAAGGGGGGTATGATTTTGTTTAGGGATTGGTATAAAAAAGCGAATGATGACATCCAGCCGGATCCGGCGCTTTTGGAGCGGATTCTGATGCAAAAGCCAAGGCGGCGGTTTTCCGGCCGGCGGCTGTACCCCCTGGGGATCGCGGCGGCTGGGGTCTGTATCGTATCGGCCGCTGTGCTGAGCTATCCGGTTTTGCGGGATGTACATAAAAACAAACCGTCCGGGATTTTGCCGCCGGAAAACGCGGTTGTATCCTCCGTTGCGCCTGCGGCTGCGCCGGATGGATCCGCCAGCCCGGCGGCACTGGAAACTGACCCGCCGGCAAAAACGCAGCAGCCGGCCCAGATGCCGGCCGGACAGAAGGCAGAGCCGGCGGCAAAAACGCGTCTCCCGGTAAAAACAACGGCGCCTGCGGAAAAAACAGAAGCCCAAACGCAGAAACCGATCCAAACACAACAACCGGTGCGGGATGCGGCCGCCCAGAACGCAGAAGCCGCCGGGGCCCCGGCCAAAACCCAGCCTCCGGCCAAAACGGAAGAGCCGGCAGCGGCTTCTTTGGCAGCTGACAGCCCGGACCAGCCCACGCCAACGCCGGCGGTCAAAGGCGTGACCTCCGACCAGGTGGAATTGGTCAGCAGGCCATGGACGAAGGCAGACTACGCGGCGTATCTGGGAACAGATGTAGAAGCGCGGCTGGCAGTGCCTGCGGATCTGGAAAATATTACACCGGATACCCGGAATATGAGCGTAGATCCGGAAACAGACGTCCCGTATTATGATTTATGGGCGTATAAATACCAGTCAGCAGACGGCAGCCGCAGGCTGACCGTGAAGACAACGAAAGATCGGCAGAACCTGCCGGAGACGGCTGGAGAAACGATGGATATAGGCGGTATGACCGCGGCGGTATACCGGACAGAAACAGAAATGACGGCGGATTTCCATAAAGATGGGATTTGGTATATGGTGAAGGCGGAAGGGCTGTCCGAGTCAGAATGGATGGACGCCTGCTTATCGGTTTGCGAAGAGGGAGAGCAAAAATGAGAAAAGCAAGGATATTGATCAGCACCTGCCTGGCGCTGGTATTGACTGTGGCTACAGCATTGGCGTCGGCGCCGGGGGTGGTCATGAACGGGACTAAACTGGAGATGGATCATCCAGCGGTTGTGCGGGATCAGACGGTATTTTTGCCTGCGGATGATGTTTTCTACGCCATGGGTGAGCGCGTACAGTATGACTCCCGCCTGGGGACGGCCATGGTGACAAAAAACGGGGAATATACGGTTTGTTATACAGAAAACAGTACGACAGTTACAGATGGTGGACAAAAACAAAGTATGACGGCTGCGGCCTGCCGGATTGACGGCATGTTTTACATCCCGATGGAAAGCATACCGCTGATTTTTGGCGGTGCGGCAGAATGGAACCCGCAGACGGAGCTTGTGGAAATCCAGCAGGCGGGCTACCGGCTTGGGTTGGATTCTATCCGGCTGTACCGGCCGGAAGAAATGATGCCGGTGGACAATGGAACCCGTATGGAAATTTTAGAAGAATATATCGTGGATATCCCCATTGATCCGGGGATAACGGAGTATACCCAGGTGGTATCGAAGGACAGGATCCCAGTGGTGCAGGTGATGAAAACCTATTATGGAATTGATTATAAAATCACCCAGGCGTATAAAAAGCGGCCTACAGCTACCATTACCCTGTCTAAGGACGGCGAAGAATACGTGTATACTATCCGGTTTATCGAAGCGGAAACAGAATAAACCAAGACCGCATGTGTGTCTGTGCACATGCGGTTTTGGAATGTAAAAAATCCGGCCCGGAGCCTGAAAGGATCGGCGTACTGATGCGAAAAATAATTTTTCTGACAACTTTTTTTGCAGTTGTCCTAATTATGCAGAACGCCCCGCTGGCGCAAACGGGCGGATTTATCAGCAGCCCGGCGGATTTTTCTGTGACAGGATATACCGGGCCTGCCGGTACGGCGGCTGTGCCGGCGGGTACAGAGCGGATCGAGTTTTCCGCCGCGTCTCCCGGGATAGAACGGATCAGTACAATGGTCTTGCCGGCTTCAGTTACGGCGGCGGAGGGGCTGCTGTTTTGCCCGGCGCTGGCAGAGATCCGTGTGGATGCCCAAAACGCGGCATTGAAAAGTCTGGACGGCGTTTTATATACAAGCGATATGACCTGTCTGGTGGCGTATCCTCGGGCAAAGCAGGACGCGGTATTTCATATCCCGGAAACCGTAATAGCAGTGCGGGCAAACGCCCTGGCGGACAACCCATACCTTGCGGAAGTTGTATTCCCGGCAGGGCTGACAGCTGTGGGGGCCGGGAATTTTACCGGCTGTACACAGCTGCAAACCTTAACGGTACCGGAAGATAACCAGAATTATATGACAGCGGCAGGGCTGCTATATACAAAAGATGGCAGTGTGCTGGAGCTGTGCCCGGCGGGGATAACGGGGGCGGTGGCAGTCCAGCCCGGGACGGAGGTCATCGGCTACGGCGCCTTTGCGGGATGCGCGGGCGTAACGGCGGTAGATCTCCCGGACAGTCTGCGGTCGATCATGACCATGGCTTTTTCCGGCTGTACCGGCCTGACGTCGGTGACGCTGCCGGATCAGCTGGAGAGTATTAACGGCTCCTGTTTCTCTGGCTGTACGGCCTTAGCGGCCATCATTACGGATTCCGCCGACCGGTTCCGGGCAGTGGACGGCATTCTTTACAGCCGGGATATGCTGGATCTGATCTGCTGTCCCCCAGGCAAGGCCGGCGGCGTGGCGGTACCGGCAGGGGTAAGGAATATTCAAAACGGCGCTTTTGACGGCTGTACGGAAATTACACAGATCCAGCTGCCGGATTCAGTAGAAAACGTGGGGCGGGCTTTTCTGAATTGTTCCAAGCTCCGCTGCTTTCAAATTCCGGAAAGCCAGTCGATCCTGGATTATTGTATGTTTATGGGCTGTACGGATTTAGAGTGGGTATATCTGCCCTGCAACGTGGTCATCATTCAGGACCAGGCCTTTGCCGGCTGCAGTCCAGTGATCTATTGCGATCCGGATTCGTACGCGGAAATGTACGCCATAGAGCACAATTTTGCGTACCGGTATATGATCCATGTGACCATCAACGGGGAAAGGCTCTGGTTTGACCAGCCGCCGGTTTTGGAAACGGATACGGTGCTGGTGCCGCTGCGGGCAGTATTCGAGGCTTTTGGCGCCCAGATAAGCTGGGATGGAAAAACCAAAACCGCTTCCATACAAAGCGGCGATACGCGGCTGGAAATATCCGCGGACAGCCGGCAGATGCTGGTATTCGAAGGGGAAACGGTCCAGACCGTTTTGCTTGACACGCCTGGCAAAATCGAAGGGGAGCGGTTGCTGGTACCGCTGCGGGCAGTATCCGAAGCCTTGCAGGCAAAGGTGGGCTGGGATATCAAGACCAATACGGTAGAGATTGAAAAATAAGAAACTGGGGCGCAGAAGGAGGGGAAACGGTGACCAGAAAATGGATATTACCGTTGATCTTAGCCGGATTTCTTGCCGGCGGAATGGCCTGGGCGGAATCAGACCAAGTGTTTGTGGTAGTTGACGGGAAAAAGCTGGAATTTACCCAGCCGCCGGTTTTAATCGCGGACACAGTGTTTGTACCGATCCGGGATGCAGCCTTGGAAATCGGCGCAGCGGTTATCTGGCGGGATAATACGGCCTGGCTCCAGTCGGGGGCGGAAACTGCGGGCCTACAGGCCGGCAGGGCCGAGATGCAGACGGCGGATGGCCGGATTCCCCTGCCGGCGGCGCCAGTGATTATCCAGGACAGGATGCTTGTGCCGCTGCGGGCAGTTTCAGAGGCACTGGGCGGGCAGGTGGCATGGAACCCGGAAACCAAGGGTGTCTATATCAGTCCCCCAGAAGACAGTCACCGGAACTATGACAAGGAAAAAGAAGTTTTGTATTTGGTAAATCAGATTCGGTTGGCCAGCGGGCTGCCGGCATTCGCCTGGGACGCGGGACTGGCCTCCGCCGCCCGGGCCCATAGCCGGGATATGGCGGAAAATCAGTTTTTTAGCCATACCGGCTTACAGGGCAGCTCGCCCTTTGAGCGGATGATTGCCGCAGGCGTACCGTATCAGTTCGCGGCGGAAAATATCGCGATGGGCTATCTTGACCCGGAACAGGTGGTAGACAGCTGGATGAATTCAGAAGGCCACCGGGCCAACATTTTGAATGGAAACCTATTGAAAATGGGCGTCGGATTTTATGATAATTACTGGACGCAGGACTTTACCAATTAAAAACCGCCAAAAGCCGCATTAGCCGATTTGCTGCCTGGGGCTGCAAATTCGGCTAAATGCGGCTGAAATTTTATGGAAATTTCTAAATTTTTTTCAGATATTAGTCTTTTTTTGTTTATTGTATCCCGCAAAGCCTAAAACTAAAATCGGCGCTCGAAAAATTATCTATTTGCAATAGGTTTCAGAAATAAATTTTTGAAAAAATCCACATGACGATCTCTGATCTTGCGGGATATGCTTTTTGCTACCAAAATACAGGAAGAAACGTAAACGTCCAAAGCCAACGATCATGTCGATTGTTCCTATCTAATATTAATGTCAATTGCCCCCAAGCCGCAGGCTCCGCTGGAGCAGGCGGCACAACGGCGGAATCAGAATCCATTGCAGAAGAATGCCAGGAATGCCGGTAAGCACGGCAGTCCAGACGGAGGCCACAGGCGGGACATCCAGCCCCAGAATATATACAGCCGCTGCTAAAGCCAGCGCATAGACAAACCGGCCGCCAGCCTGGGCCAGAAAAAGGCGGAGATAGGCGCCCTTCCATCCCCAAGGCAGGCTGATCCCGGCAAGCACGCCATATGCGGTGAGTTCCAGAAGCATAAAGGGGAGCTTGGCCAGCGGCGGCATACCGCTGGCTAAAAAGCTGAACAGGGGCGTAACCATGCCCAAGAGGAAGCCGTAAGACGGGCCTAACAGCATGCCAGCCAAAAGCACGGGAATATGCATCGGCAGCAGCATACCGCCGGCAGCGGGGCCGCCCACCGCGTGAAATAGCTGGGGTAGCAGAATCCCCGCTGCCAGCAAAAGAGCCCCTATGCAGATTTTTTTTGTTGTGAGCCGCGTTATTTGTTCCATAGTTCCACCCTTATTTCAGTTGGCCGTATAAGTCACCTACCAGCTTGATTTTCTCCGGGATCGCGATCCCCTGCGGACAGTGGGAAGCGCAGATGCCGCAGGAAACGCAGTTATGGGCCTGTTTTCCCGGGCCTGCGGCCTGATAAGCCTCCACAAAGGCCTTTTTGTCCTCTGCCCGGATATAGCTGTTATAGAGCGAGAACAAAAGGGGGATATCCACCCCGGCGGGACAGTCCATACAGTACCGGCAGCCAGTGCAGGGTACGGTCCGGCTGTCCTGATAAGCCGTCTTGGCTTGCTGGATCACAGCATAGTCAGCCTCGGTCAGCGGCTGGAAGTCGGTCATGGTTTGGATGTTGTCCTCCACCTGCGCCTGATCGGACATTCCGCTGAGGACAGTCATTACATTAGGCAGGGAAGCAGCAAAGCGAATCGCCCAGGAGGCGGCGCTTTGATCCGGCGCGGCGGCTTTAAAGATATCGACAGCCTCCGGGCACAGCGTGGCCAGCGCGCCGCCTCGGACTGGTTCCATCACCACGCAGGGAAGCCCCTTGGCTTCTAACATTGCATACAGCTTTTTTGAATTTTGTACATCCCAGTCTAAATAATTCAGCTGCAACTGGGCAAAATCCCATTCAAACCGGGCCAGGAGTTCCTCTAAAAGCGCTGGGCCGTCATGGAAGGAAAAGCCCAGCTGGCGGATTTTCCCTTCCTTTTTCTTTTGGGCCAGATAGCCGTAAATATCAATCTGATTGTAAATTTCAAAATTGGCCCGGGTCAGGGAATGACAAAGATAAAAGTCAAAATAATCTACGCCGCAGCGCTCTAACTGCTCGTTGAAGATCCGATCCACGCCGTCCATGTCCTTGGCCATCCATGCGGGCATCTTGCTAGCCAGGAAGTAGCTGTCCCGGGGGTATTTTTTCAGGGCGTGGCCGATAAAACGCTCCGATTCCCCGGCATGATACATGTAGGCCGTATCAAAATAGTTGACTCCGTGGGCATAGGCGTAGTCGATCAGCTTTTCCGCGGCGGGCCAGTCGATGGGGTGCTTTTCCGGGTCTAAAAGCGGCAGGCGCATGGTGCCGAAGCCTAACAGAGAAATTTCTTTCCCGGTATTCTTATACTGTCTTGTTTCCATATATCCAACTCCTTTTTTGCCCGCGGCGGGCCGCATTCAGGCTTAGCCTTTTGACAACCGCAGGTAGCATACATATTCAATATTATAAAACTTCTATCTGATAAAATCAAGATATTTTCAAAATTCTGTTGCAAGGCGTTTTCAAATTTTGTATAATAAAGGAAAAATTGTTGGAGGCGAGGCTATGCTTTTTCCAGAAACCAGGGACATGCAGCGGATCGAAAACATCAAGGCCGATTCGTTTTATAAGCCCTTTTTAGCGGATTTGAAAGAAATATGCACCCATTACCAAAACGGGGATACGCCGGCCGTCCGGCTGGACGAAATGATGATCGTATATGAAACCGGATCCCGGAAGGAATATGAAAAATCCTACTTTGACCGGCGGGCCAGAATGAACGGGCTGTTCCTTCGGTTTCTTCTGTATGGAGAAGCGGCGGATCGGGCCGCTTTGGAAAATATGGTCTGGGCCATCTGTGATGAATTTACCTGGGCGGTCCCGGCGCATGTGGACATTGAACAGGACATGGCGGATATCCATACCCAGATTGATTTGTTCGCGGCGGAAACCGCCCAAGCGCTGGCGGAGATCGACTATATCCTGGGGGATAGGCTGTCCCCCCAGATCCGGCGGCGGATCCGCTATGAAACCGAAGCGCGGATTTTCGGCGCGATGGACCGGCGGACGTTTAACTGGGAAACCATGACCAACAACTGGTCCGCGGTGTGCGCCGGCTGCGTGGGAATGACGTATCTGTATCTGGCGCCGGAGCGGTATCCCCAGGTGGAGCCGCGGCTGACGGCGGCGTTTGATCAGTTTTTCTCGGGCTATGGGGACGACGGCGCCTGCACGGAAGGGCTGGCCTACTGGTCATATGGATTTGGATACTTTATTTATTTTGCCCAGCTATTGCTGGAGTGGAACGGCACGGACCTGATCCATCAGGAGAAAATCCGGAATATTGCCATGTTCCAGCAGCATATGTATATGCAGAGCGATACGGCGGTCAGCTTTTCCGACGGGCATATGCGCCAAACCTGCGAGGCCGGGCTGGCCTTTTTCTTAAAACGCGCCTTCCCGGAAGAAATCCAGATCCCCAGGCCGGCCTGCCAGGCGAAAATCCATCTGGGGGATGGGATCAACCTGATCCGGTTCGCGCCTCTTGTCCGGCAGTTTTTCTGGACGGACCCAGCCTTGGCGCCGGCAGGGGAGCCGGTCCAGGACGCGTATTACGTCGACGCCCAATGGTTCATCGCCCGGCGGGAGGGGTATGCCTTCGCGGCGAAAGGAGGCCATAACGGGGAGCCGCACAACCACAATGACCTGGGCGGTTTTATTTTGACGGCCGGGGGAGTACAGTGCCTGTGCGATCTGGGGGCCGGAGAATATACCCGGGAATATTTCGGGGATCAGCGGTATACAATTTTAGGCAATTCTTCCCGGGGCCACAGCGTGCCGATCATTGACGGCCGGGAGCAGATGCCGGGGGCGGAACGGCAGGCGGCGGTTTTAGAACGGACAAAGGACAGCTTTACCCTGGAGCTGGCCGGCGCTTACGGCATTCCAGCGCTTTCCAGCCTTGTCCGGGAATTCCGGCTTTTAGAGGACGGCGTCCAGCTCCGGGATACGTTCCAGTTTGCTCAGCCGGACTGCCAGGCGGTGGAACGGTTTGTGTCGGTGATTTCTCCGGCGGAAACAGCCGAGGGACTACAGGTAGGCGCTGTTACGCTGATCTGCGGTGAAAAGCCCGCTGTTTCTCAGCAGGTGATCAAGAATCATCAGGCCCAGGATTTGACGGTATATCTGATCGACTATCCCGCGGGAACAGATTTTGAAATCACCTTCCGGCTTGGGCTGTAGATTTGCCCAAAAAACAAAATAAGGGGTAAAATTTTTTGTGCTAAGAAATGATTTTACAGATTATGGCTTGCATATTGTGAAATTTATGATATAATGAACAAGAATGGCGAATTATGCCGGTATATGTAAAAACTGAAAGGAGCAGAACACATGAAATATTCAAGCGAAGTAGAAGCAATGTGCCCTCTGGCGAAGGGCGTCAATCATGGGCCTGCGCCGATTCCTCAAGAGGGGAACTGGACAAAGGCAAAAGAAATCAAGGACATTTCGGGCCTGACCCACGGGATCGGCTGGTGCGCGCCCCAGCAGGGCACCTGTAAGCTGACCCTAAACGTGAAGGAAGGCGTGATCCAGGAGGCGCTGGTGGAAACTGTCGGCTGCTCCGGCATGACCCACTCCGCCGCGATGGCTTCTGAGATCCTGGTCGGCAAGACCATTTTGGAGGCGCTCAATTCCGACCTGGTCTGCGACGCCATCAACACAGCCATGCGGGAACTGTTTTTGCAGATTGTATACGGACGGACCCAGACGGCGTTCTCCGAGGACGGCCTGCCCATCGGCGCCGGCCTGGAGGATCTGGGCAAGGGCCTGCGTTCCCAGGTAGGCACTACATATGCGACATTGGAAAAGGGGCCCCGGTATTTGGAACTGGCGGAAGGGTATATCACTAAGATCGCCGTAGACGCGGATAATGAGATTATCGGTTATCAGTTTGTGCACCTGGGCAAAATGATGGAAATGATTTCCAAGGGCATGGACGCCAACGAGGCTTTGCAAAAGGCCAGCGGACAGTACGGCCGGGTCGACGACGCTGTGAAGCTCATTGACCCCCGGCATGAATAATCGGTAAGGAGGTAGCGAAAATGGCTTTATTTGAGAGTTATGAAAGAAGAATTGATCAAATCAACGCGGAGCTTTCGAAGCACGGCATTTCCTCCATTGAGGAAGCAAAACAAATCTGCGACGATAAGGGTATCGACGTATATAATATGGTAAAGGGCATTCAGCCCATCTGTTTTGAAAACGCTTGCTGGGCGTATATTGTAGGCGCGGCTATCGCAATCAAAGAGGGCTGCACAAAGGCCGCGGACGCGGCGGAAAAGATCGGCCTGGGACTCCAGTCCTTCTGTATCCCCGGTTCTGTCGCTGACGACAGAAAGGTAGGGCTGGGCCATGGTAACCTGGGCGCGATGCTTCTGCGGGATGAAACTAAGTGCTTTGCGTTCCTGGCGGGCCATGAATCCTTCGCGGCCGCGGAAGGCGCCATCGGCTTGGCCAGAAGCGCCAACAAGGCCAGAAAAGAGGACTTAAAGGTAATCTTAAACGGCCTGGGTAAGGACGCTGCCCAGATCATTTCCCGGATCAATGGATTTACCTATGTGAAGACCCAGTTTGACTACCACACTGGTAAGGTGCAGGTAATCAGTGAAAAGGCGTATTCCAATGGGGAACGGGCAAAGGTTCGCTGCTACGGCGCGGACGATGTCCGGGAAGGCGTTGCTATCATGCACTTAGAGGGCGTTGACGTTTCCATCACCGGAAACTCCACCAACCCCACCCGGTTCCAGCACCCGGTTGCCGGAACCTATAAGAAGGAATGCGTTGAACAGGGCAAGAAGTATTTCTCCGTAGCCTCCGGCGGCGGTACAGGCCGTACCCTGCACCCGGATAACATGGCGGCAGGCCCCGCTTCCTATGGTATGACGGATACCATGGGCCGGATGCATTCTGACGCGCAGTTTGCTGGCTCCTCTTCCGTTCCGGCCCACGTAGAAATGATGGGCCTGATCGGCGCGGGCAACAACCCCATGGTTGGGATGACTGTCGCGGTTGCGGTCGCCGTAGAGGAAGCAATGAAATAAGTTTTTCAGATTTTAGACATCCGAATAACGTAATTTTACAGTTAGACACATCATTTTGAGCAAAGGCCCGATTGATGTGTCTAACTTTCTAAAATGCAATGGAAAAGGGGATGTATCGTAAATGAGAAAGAACAAGTATTTCATTTTAATGAGTTTGGTTCTGTCTATGCTGTTTGCCTGCGAAACCGCTTTTGCTGATTCGGCGGCCATACTGGGGATAGATGACCTGAATAGGACAGTTTTCGGGACCCTTTTTCTTCCGGACGGAATGACCGCGCCTGCCGGGGGCTTCCCTGTGCGGATCTATGTCGCGGATCGTGACAATTCCAGCAAACCGGGCGGCAGCGGCGGAGGCGGAGGACTATTCCATCCGGGATTTTGGGGCGAAGGTAAGCCTGATTTGCCCAAAGCAACGGATATATTCCATACCTCCGGGACCGGATATCGGCTTGCCCAGCAAACAGTTATTATTCCGGAAGGGGAAAATAGTGTTTCCTATCAGATGGAATTGCGCCGGCTTGAATACGGTGAAGCATATTTTGGTACCATTGTGGATTTTGATCATTATGTAGGCGGGAAAAAGGTACTGTTTGACATCCGTGAGGACCTCCTTGAGCAAAAACCAGTAGATATGACGCTTGATTTTTTTGAGTCGCGGCTGGTCACCGGCAAAGCAGAACTGACGGAGCCGGCGGAGGAAGATGTGTCGTTCACCATTTCGCTTGCAGATACGCAAGGGTCCTACTGTGATAATACACACCTTGTTTCACCAGCTGGTGAAACCAGCATTGACTATCAGCTGATTGCAGAGTTGAATAAGGACTACAGCGTGCGCGTTGTTTTTGACGAAGGCAGATATTTGCGGGAAGAACGCGCTGTATCGGTAACAGAGGAGGATGTGGGAAATATTGATTTCAATATCACACCCGCAAACAAAATCAGCGGAAGGATTACCGGCGCCGCGTCTGCGGTGAAAAACGAACTGACGGTGACGGTTACGATGCAAAGCGTCAGCGAGCCCCATTATTACTTGGATTCCGCAGAGGTAGAGATCGATCCGGATACTGGGACAGGCAGCTTTACGTTGTATGACGACATGGACTGCGGACAAGTGATTGTGTATTATGAGTTACACGGCGAACATTATCCATTGGCCACTTGCGGCTTATGCAAATGGGGACATTATAATGAAAACGGTACCAGGTTTAGCGTCCTGCTGGCGGAACGGCTGAATTTTACCAAGGACCAGATCGACATTCCTTTACTAGGGGCAAATATTATTTCCGGTGAACTTCAAAACGGACGGTATGAAGATATCTCCATTTTTGCTCGTGTAAAAAATCCGTCTTCTATGCGGCGTTCTGTGACGGAGCAGGAGGAAATATCAGTTCCCGGCTATGTATTAGATGGGCAATATACCATATCTGTACCGATGGAGTATACCGATTATTCCATAGGTTTGCGTTCGGCAGAACATGGAAAAACGTTTTATTGTTCTGACGATGGGTTTACAGAGCAGGCCGAGCAGGCAAAGACCATCTCTGCAATAGAAGCCGAAACAAAATTTGATTTTTCACTTGCGCAGCTTCCCCCGGCCTATCCGATTACCGTGGAACAGATCAGCGACGAAGGCGATCAGGAATTGAAACTGCAATTCCATAATGGCAGTTATCTGGATAAAAATGTAAATTTATTTGTATGCGCTTATCAAAATAATAAACTAACAAGTATAGTGATGGACACTGCTTTGATCAATGCAGGCTGCGATTACTTGTTTGTAACAGAATCTGATTTCTTAGACACAGGAAATGATATTCAGATTTTTGCTTGGGATTCGGAAACGATGAAACCGTACTATGAAGGAACGGAATGATGTACGCAATCGAATCGGAGAACACCCCATGGCCGGGTATGCCTGTTGCAGAAGCAATGAAATAGGGTTTGCATGAAATCTAAATATGGCATGCTCTTTTGTGTGCCATATTTTTATATCGGAGTATTGAGAAAAGGAAAGCGGTGTATGTATGATTACATTTTGCAAAAAAAACGGTGTAGGGCTTCTGCTGTGTTTTGCCATTGCAGTGCCCTGCTGGTTTTTAGGGAAGCTTTGGCCTGTGATCGGCGGGCCGGTATTTGCGATTTTGGCAGGGATGATTCTTACCCTGCTGATCAAAAATAAAGGACCGGCAGCAGCGGGAATCGCCTTTACGGGAAAGAAAATTTTGCAGCTGGCGGTAATTTTGCTGGGGTTTGGGCTGGATCTATCCACCATCGCCCAAACCGGCGCTCAATCGCTGCCGATTATCTTATCTACGATTACCACGGCGTTGGTTGTGGCATATCTGCTGCATAAAGCGCTCCGGGTTCCAGGGAAAATCTCCACATTGATCGGGGTGGGCTCATCCATCTGCGGCGGTTCAGCTATTGCCGCCGCGGCGCCGGTGATTGACGCGGACGAGGGAGAAATCGCCCAGTCTATTTCTGTAATCTTCCTATTTAACGTAGCCGCGGCCTTGATTTTCCCTACCCTGGGCGCGGCGCTGGGACTGACGGACGCTGGCTTCGGTCTGTTTGCCGGTACCGCGGTTAATGATACCTCCTCGGTAACGGCTGCCGCCGCAGCCTGGGACGGTATGCATCCCGGCGCCAACACACTGGACACAGCTACCATTGTGAAGCTGACCAGGACGCTGGCGATTATCCCCATTACACTGGGACTGGCGCTGTTCCGGATGCGGAAAGAAAAATCCGGAAAAGAAACCGCTTTCCGGTTAAAACAGGTTTTTCCCATGTTTATCCTGTATTTTATCCTGGCCTCCCTGGTAACCACGTTGGTAAACGCCTTATGCCCGGCGGGGAGCCCGGCCATGGCCGCGGCCGGCAGTGTGTTTGCGTTTTTGAAGGAGGCTTCGAAATTTTTTATTATTATGGCTATGGGCGCTATCGGCTTAAACACCAATATCGTAAAGCTGGTGAAAAGCGGCGCGAAACCGATCCTGCTGGGCTTCTGCTGCTGGGTGGCGATCGCTGCTGTCAGCTTAGGTATGCAGTATGCGCTGGGGATTTGGTAAGGATTCAAAAAGCTGTCAAGATTAATCTTGACAGCTTTTTTGTATACCGAAAACCACGCGATAGTCGCGTGGTTCTATAAAGGTTAACC
>CBCTZG010000017.1:0-40768 GCA_965151315.1 uncultured Clostridia bacterium | reverse complement strand
TTGGGATCAGGGTGATACTGCCGTCCTTGCCCTTTAAGCGGCCTGCCCGCTCATACAAAGACGCCAGGTCCGTATACATATAGCCAGGATACCCCCGGCGTCCCGGCACCTCTTTTCGGGCCGCGGAAACCTCCCGGAGCGCGTCGGCATAGTTAGTAATATCCGTCATAATAACCAACACATGCATCCCCAGGTCAAAGGCTAGGTATTCCGCCGCTGTCAGCGCCATCCGCGGGGTCGCGATCCGCTCGATGGCCGGGTCGTTGGCTAGGTTGATAAACAGCACCGTCCGCTCCATGGCCCCGGTCCGCTCAAAATCCTCAATAAAGAAGTTGGCTTCCTCAAATGTGATCCCGATGGCGGCGAATACCACTGCGAATTTTTCGTCTGTCCCCCGGACTTTCGCCTGCCGGGCAATCTGAGCGGCCAAATTAGCGTGGGGCAGGCCGCTGCCGGAAAATATGGGCAGCTTCTGTCCCCGGACGAGGGTATTCAGGCCGTCAATCGCGCTGATTCCGGTCTGGATAAATTCCTCCGGATAGTTCCGGGCCGCTGGGTTCATCGGTACGCCGTTGACATCCATCCGCTTTGCCGGGATAATATCCACCTTGCCGTCCTTGGGATGGCCCAGGCCGTCGAAAACCCGGCCCAGCATGTCCTCCGAGACCCCCAACTCAATGCCATGGCCTAAAAAACGCACCTTGCTGTTGGACAGGTTGATCCCGGCGCTGTTTTCAAACAGCTGCACCAGGGCGTCCGTCCCGTTGATTTCCAGCACACGGCACCGCCGCCGTTCCCCGTTCGCCAGCTCAATTTCCCCCAGCTCGTTATACGTCACGTCCGTTACGTCGTGGATCAGCATCAGTGGTCCCGCCACTTCCTGTATTGTACGATATTCTTTTGGCATTATTCGCTCACCTCGCTGTTTTGAATTGCACCGATCTGCTGCTGGAGCGTCCGGAAGATCCCCGCATACTCCGCCGGCACATCTTGCTCCGGCACATATTTAATCCGGCCAATTTGCTCCCGGACCGGCAGATCAATGATCTTCTGGGGGCCGGCGCCTCCGTCTATCGCTTCCACAGCCATATCATAGTATGCCAGGATCAGCTTCATCATGTACCACTGCTTTTTCAGCGAAGCATAGGTGTCCACCTCATGGAAAGCGTCCTGATGCAGATAGTCTTCCCGGATCGAGCGGGCCGCTTCCAGTTTCATCCGATCGTGGGCGTTCAAGGCATCCATACCCACCAGCTTCACGATTTCATCCAATTCCGCTTCCTCCTGCAAAAGCGCCATGATCCGGTTCCGCAAAGCCATCCAATCTCCGGACACATTTTGAACATACCACTTTTCCATCATATCCAAATACAGAGAATAGCTTTTCAGCCAATTGACCGCCGGGAAATGCCGCCGGTAGGCAAGCTGAGAATCCAATCCCCAGAAAACCTTTACAATCCGCAGAGTCGCCTGGGAGACTGGCTCGGAAATGTCGCCGCCCTGGGGCGAAACCGCGCCGATAATGCTCAAGGCCCCCTCTCGGCCGTTTTCTCCAATGGAGACCACCCGGCCTGCCCGCTCGTAAAAGCCTGCCAGCCGGCTGCCCAAATATGCGGGATATCCTTCCTCACCAGGCATCTCCTCCAGCCGGCCGGACATTTCCCGCAGGGCTTCCGCCCATCGGGAGGTGGAATCAGCCAGCAGGACAACGCTGTACCCCATATCCCGGAAATACTCCGCAATGGTGATACCGGTATAAATCGAAGCCTCCCGGGCCGCTACAGGCATATCGGAGGTGTTGGCGATGAGCACCGTCCGCTCCATCAGGGTTTTTCCCGTCCTGGGGTCATGGATCTCCGGGAATTCGTTTAATACGTCGGTCATTTCATTGCCCCGTTCCCCGCAGCCAATATAAATCACTATATCCGCGTCCGCCCATTTCGCAAGCTGATGCTGAACCACCGTCTTGCCGCTGCCAAAGGGCCCCGGCACAGTTCCTACGCCCCCCTTGGCAATGGGGAACAGCGTGTCGATTACCCGCTGGCCGGTAACCAGCGGTACGTCCGGAGAAAGCTTTTCCCGGTACGGCCGGCCTATGCGTACCGGCCATTTTTGCATCAGCCTGAGCTCTACGGTTTCCCCCTTGTCCGTTTTGACGGCGCCAATGATTTCTTCCACCGTAAAGCTGCCGGCAGACAACGTCTCCAATGTACCCCGCACATTGGGGGGTACCATAATTTTATGTTCCACAACCTCCGTTTCCTGGACCGTTCCCAAAATATCGCCGCCGGACACTGGATCGCCGGCTTTTTTCAAGGGCTTGAACTCCCATTTCAGATCCCGCCGCAGGGCTGGTACGCTAACGCCCCGCTGCAGGTTTGTTCCCGCCTTTTCCATGATCGCATCCAAGGGGCGCTGGATCCCGTCGTAAATACTCCGGATCAGCCCCGGCCCAAGCTCAACGCTCAATGGGGCCCCCGTAGAGACAACCTCCTCCCCGGGGCCAAGACCGGAGGTTTCCTCATATACCTGAATAGACGCCCTGTCGCTGTGCATCTCAATGATCTCGCCGATCAGGCCGTGGCGGCTCACCCGGACTACGTCATACATATTCGCGTCATACATGTCCCGGGCGATGACCAGCGGCCCGGATACCTTTTGGATGATTCCTTTGCTTTCTTTCATACTGCAAACCGTTCCTTTCAATATTGAACTCTGCCTTATTCGCCGTTGAAAATAATGTCAGACCCTACCGCCTGCTCCACATACCGTTTAACATTGCCAATCCCGAAGCCAGTGGCGCCCTTGCAGGAAGGAATCGGCACTACTGCCGGGACCTGGGATTCCTGGTATTTCTCAAACAACGCCGGCATTTTTTCAATATATTCTTCTGTAATGTAAATGATCCCGTATCCGTTTTCCGCCAGATTTCTCAGGGTCTTTTCCGCGGCCCCTGTATGGCTGACCGGGAATGTATCCATACCCAGGGCGCTGAAGCCGCAAATACTGTCATAATCGCCGATCACACCGATCTTATACATACATATCACGCAGCCTTTCCTGAATAATCTCCATTGGCACATGATTCTCCTTACCCGCTAAAATCATGCGTACCGCCTGGATTTCCGCCTGCTTTCCCAGTAAAAACGCTAAAATCGGCTCAATCCCAAAAAAGCGGTTTTTTTCTGCCCGCAATAAAGCCATCCGCTGGTTATCGCACCATTTTTCAAAGGCATCAAAGGACTGGCCCAAGGCCTCTGCGGCTTCCGGTTCCAGCGCTTCCAGCAGCTGTGAAACCGCTTCCGGCCCCTCTGCTGCCGCCGCGGCCAGGCGGTCAGTATTCACTGTATCCGACGGGATCATCGCATTTTCTAAAAACGCCTTGTCCTTTTTGGCAAACGCGCCGCGGACCGCCGTTTTGAAATCCGCAAGCACAATATTGCATTCGACCCATTGGGCAAGAAATGGACTCCCAATTTGTTCCGCCCGCGCCCGCATAGCTTTATATAGCGCCTTGTCCAGCAGAATCTCCGTCAGTTGTCCGTCGTTGGTTTCCGAAATCAACCGATATGCATCCCGAGCCGGCTCCCGCAAAAAATCGGGCAGCCCGTCAAACCGGGCATGAAGCACCGCTTCATAGATTTTTTCCGGTACCGCTATACAGGGCCGCAGGACTAGATTTTCCCACGACACATCCGACATGACGGCCTTTAGGATGGTCTTTAGATTATGAAAATCATTGGAATATAGGAGGATGTCCAATGCTCCTTCCTTTCCGCAGACCGCATACACCACCTGCCACGCCGTTTCCAGCTCCTTTTGGAGCATCCTCTCCACTGTCTGGGCCTCCCCGCCGAAGCCTCGGTCCCGCAGGAATTTCAAGGCCTCCTGCATTGTTTCATACCGGAGCAAGGTTTCTAAATCCTTTTGGGAAAGCATTTTATTTTCAATCGTTTTTGTATACGCCACCGCGTATGCGTACTCTTCTTCCCGCAAACAATCACCCCGCTTATTCTTCCGACAAATATTGGTTCAGCCTGTCCCGCAGCACATTGTCTTTTTCCGCAAAAATACTGTCAATAGTGCAGTTAATCTCAATTTTCCCGCAGCGGACGATAAATCCATTTTCTACGCCGCCGGCGTCTTGGGACAGCGTAACTTTTCCCCGGCCTGCGCTGTTTAACCGTTCTAAAAAGTCCGCCGGCAGACGGTTCCGATCCCTCGGGGAAAGTAGAATTTCTCCGTCGGCCGCAATATTTTGCCGTGCGAAAATTTGGTACAGGAAATCAAAATATTCCTGATCTGGCATTGCCAGGATTTTTTCCCGTCCAGCCGCTATAAACTGATCAATGATTTCTAGCCGTGCCCGCAGAAGCGCTTGGCGATGATTCTGCTGACTAACAGCCGCAGCCCTTTGCCGGAGCTTTTCCGTTTCCTTTTTCACCGCCGCCTGCGCTAGGGCTTTCGTGTCTTCCGCGTCTTTTTTTCCCTCCGCCAGGATCTCATCAGCTCTTTCGTCCGCCTGGCGCAGAATCCCGTCCGCCTCCTGTCTTGCCGCCGACAGGATGCTTTCGGTGATCTGGTCTAATCCGCTCATGTCATCCTTCCTTTCTGTCCCGCATACAGTGCAGGATTAACCGATATTGATTACAATCAGGAAGGAAACAATAAAGCCCAGCAGCGCATACAGCTCGATCAAGGAAGCAGAAACAATCGCCTTGGAGCTGGCCTCCGGCCGCTTTGCTGTCAGGTTTACGCCTACAGCGCAAACCCGCCCCTGCGACTTGGCGGAAAAATATCCGGCAATAGCGATGGGCAGGCATGCCGCGAAATACTGCAGGCCAACAATCGTATCCGTAACCGCCTGGCCGCCCAAAACACCAATATTCAAAAGTACCATTACGCCAACGATCAGCCCGTACAGGCCCTGTGTACCCGGCAGCAGCTGCAGGACCAGCAGCTTTCCGAACTTATCCGGATCGTCCGCGATGACAGCCTGCGCCGCCTCAGAAGCGATCCCAACGCCCTTTGAAGATCCCATGCCGGCAAGCACAACGGCACACGCTACCCCCAACAGTGCAAAAAACATTCCTAAATTCATTTCCAATCCCTCTTTCATTCGTTATTTTGAAAAATTATAATACTTGGTATGCATGGCGAACGGTTTAAATTTCCGACCGCCGCCTTCATAAAATTTCTGATAGAACTCCACATATTGCAGACGGTTTGTGTGTACATACGCCCCCAGCATATTGATTGCAAAATTCATAGCATGTCCTGCCAGGGATATTAAAATAAATATAACCGTTCCGAATATAGACGGCCCCGCCAGCGCCGCCAGTACATTGATCACTGAGGCGATAACGCCCGTGGCCAATCCTAGAGCCATCAGCCGGGAATAAGACAGAATATCGCCGATATAGCTGGTAATATCGTACAGGCTCATGATTCCACCGAACAGCTTCGCAAAAATATTCTTTCTGCTTCGGCCCTGGGTCAGCACCAGCCCGGCGGCCCCGGCAATCGCCATGGCGATTCCGGCTGTACCCACGGAGCTGATCCCCACTCCCATGCCGGCGGCCATAACGCTTAAGCCGACGAGCAAAAGCATCCAAAAGCCTACGTCAAAGACAGCGTCCAGCCGGTGTCCCTGCCGCCAAAGCATATAAAACTTGATCCCCAGGCCAACCAGGATATGCACCATGCCAAAAGCAACACTTAAAATCAACAATTCTAAGGGCTGCGCCACCGGATCCATGAAGACCGGCCGAAAGGCGACCGTGCCGTCTCCAAAGGTGTTTGATACTGTTTGGATCATATCGCCGAAAAAGCTGCCGTACATAATTCCCCAGAATGTCGTCGAAACGCCGCAGTAAAAGAACATCTGAAACATTCTGCGCCTGCCCTTTTCCAAAACCCGTCCAAATCCCAAAATCCCGCACACGATCATCATGAGCAGGCCATAGCCGGCGTCGGAAAACATCATGCCGAAAAACAGGTAATAAAACCAGGCCATGATTGGATTGGGATCAATGTCATGGGGGCCCGGCATACTGTAGTCCCCGGTAATGCCCTCGACCGGCGAGATGATTCCCGGGTTCTCAAATTCCACCGGCGGATTATCCGCCGGATCCGGCCTCGCAAGCTCTACATAACAGGTGAACCTGTCCTCCAGCCGCTTCTGGACGGCGGCCGCAGCCTTTGCCGGTACAAACCCAGTCAAGATAAATGTACTTTTTGTCACGCCCACCTTGGCCAGCACCTGATACTTTTCCAGGCGCATAACCAAATGATCATAAAATAGCCTGATCCGGTCACGCTTGTCCGCCATCTGCCGAAGCTCTTCCCGGGCGGATTGGTTCTGCGCCTCCAGCGCCGCTTTCGCGTCTGCCAGCACCGCGATTTTTTTCTCCGGCGGATGGTGGGACAAGCTGAAGGCTGGTTCCATGAATTCCATTTCCCGCAGCGCGGCCCGGTACCGCTCCGCTTCTGATTTCGGATAGATCAGCCATACCGCAGTCTGCTCCCGGGTCGCCGACAGAATTTCCGCGTGGCAGGCGGAAAGCTCCGCCCCGTCTAAGGACCGCCGCAGCCGTTCCGCATCCCACTCTCCCGGCAGCGTACCCACCTGTGCCGCTGTTTTCCGGGTTCCTTGGCAATTCATGGGCACGTCCAGCTTCCGGTACGGCTCCAGCCCGGCTTGTTTGACTATGATTTTGCCGATGCTGTCTTCATTTTCCCGAATCGTTTTCGAAAGCCGGAGGATCTCATAAATTTCTTTCAATACTTGGTCGTATTCCGTGGACGCCATGCTGTAATAGGTCTCATCCAAGGGCGTCCGTTTCGAAAACAGCCCGCTCCGTTCCGGGACATAATCCGCCAAAATCTCCAAGGCCTGGGCAGCCGAGGCAATGTGTGACTCAAACTGCGCAATGCTTTTTTCTGTTTCCTGCCGGTCAACCGCCAGCGCCCCGCAGTCTATCGGCTCTACCTGGACCGCTTCCAGCTTATGCAGCGTTTCCAAGAGCTGTTTGCGGCATTGGTTCAGCCCGTAGACCGTAATTTTCTCCATTTCTAATATAGCCAACTCGTCACCCACTTTCGCCTATGCTTCTGCAATCGTCCGCAGTACAAGCGCAACCGCGCCGTCCTGCTTTTTAAGCATCGTCTCCTTCAGCGCCGCAGCTTCCCGAGCCGCCGCTTCCGCGTCTGCTTTCCCCTGCCGCTCCGCTTGGGCTTGCGCCTGCAGCTTTGCCTGCTCCAGGGCTTCGCCGCCGGTTCGCTTTGCCGCCGAAACCTGCTCCTTCGCAGCCTGCACCGCCGCCGCAATCCGGTCTGCCGCCTCTTTTTGCGCATCCTCGATCAGCCGGGCAGCCTGGTTTTCCGCGTCTTTGATCAGCTTTAATGCTTCTGCCGCCATGTTCCTCCTCCTCTCCTTGTCAGCTTTTTATTTATATTTTCCAAAATATTGGCATTTTATTACCCGTTTCAAAATACCGACGCTATAAAAGCCGCATGTCATTGGCTATAATCCGCAGCCGCATACCAAAAAATTCCGCTGACTTTCGGCACATCAGCATTCGCTGGAGAAAAATTTCAAAGTAATCCATCACGGAAGAGATTTCCGTATCGATTTCCATTTTGAGTTCGATCTGATTTTTCTCCTGATCGATCCGAAGCGTCGAATTGCGTACAGCGGAATTCA
This sequence comes from uncultured Clostridia bacterium, assembly GCA_965151315.1. Lineage (GTDB taxonomy): Bacteria > Bacillota > Clostridia > UBA1381 > UBA1381 > Avimonoglobus. The sequence continues at coordinate 33,063 of CBCTZG010000017.1, read as the reverse complement.
CACGGTCGTGAATATCAAATTTTGAAGCGGTATCCTTGCGCACACGGGTATAGCGCACGTCTGCCTTATCCGCCAAAATCAAGGCGGCCGAAACCGGGCTGACGGCGCCGCCCGTGCCCTCGTCGTGATTGCCTACGGCGGAAGCCACTAACGTGGCTTCCTCTACGTCCATCCCCATACGCAAAAGGATCGCATAGGCCAAAATCGCCCCCGACTGGGCGTGATCATTCCGGTTGACCATGTTGCCAATGTCATGGACATACCCCGCGATCCGTGCCAGCTCAATCTCCCGGGGCGAATAGCCGCCGATGTCCGTTAAAATTTTAGCAGCAGTCCGGGACACAATCCCAGCGTGGACAAAGCTGTGCTCCGTATAATCCGCCGCTTTTAAAAGCTCGTCGGCCCGCATAATGCAGGCTTGAATTTCCCGGTTGTTCCGGACATCGTCAAATGTTACCATAGCCAACGATTCCTTTCTGTTTTATTGGTCTTCCTGCTCCAGCAGCTTTACCGCCTCAATGGCAATAGCGCACTCCACCCGTTTGCGTTCAAATTCGCAGGCCAGGTCATAGGGGGCGTTAATATCGCCGTTGAAGTTATAGGCGTTTGCGGAACAGCCGCCGCTGCAGTAGAATTTGGCAAAACAGTCTGTGCATTTCGGCTTTGTGTAAATGTTTGATTTTTCAAACATGCTCCGGATATCCGCATCCAGCGTTCCGGCAAACACATTGCCCATCTTAAATTTTTCATTGCCCACAAACTGATGACAGGGATAAATATCCCCTTCCGGGGTTACCGCCAGGTACTCATGCCCCGCGCCGCAGCCGGATAGCCGCTTTACCACGCAGGGCCCCTGCTCCAGATCCACCATAAAGTGGAAAAAGTTAAAACCCCGGCCCTCCCGGCGCCGCTTCACATATTCCTCCGCCAGCTTTTCATATTCCGAGAAAACCACCGGGATATGCTCTTCCTTCAAGGCATAATCCTCTGTTTCCGGCGCCACCACTGGCTCTACACTGGTCTGCTTGAAGCCCAGATCCGCCATATGGAGGACGTCGTCCGCAAAATGCAGATTATTTGCGGTAAAGGTGCCCCGAACATAATAATTGTCCTGGTTCCGGCTTTCCGCCAGGTCGATAAATTTGGGCACAATGGCGTCATAGGAGCCGCTGCCGTCCACCCGGCAGCGCATTTTATCGTTGACTTCTTTCCGGCCGTCCAAGCTCAGCACCACATTGGACATATTCTCATTGACATATTCTTTCACCTTTTCGTCCAATAATATACCATTGGTGGTAATGGTAAACCTAAAATTTTTATCATGCTGCTTACCCTGCGCCTTAGCGTATTCCGTAATTTCTTTTACTGCTTCAAAGTTCATCAGGGGTTCGCCGCCGAAATAGTCGATTTCAATGTTGCGGCGGTTTCCGGAATTAGCGATGACAAAATCAATCGCCTTTTTCCCCACCTCCGCGGACATGATGCTCCGTTTCCCATGGAATTCCCCCGTATCCGCAAAGCAGTATTTGCACCGCAGGTTGCAGTCATGGGCTACATGCAGGCACAGTGCCTTGACCACAGACCGCTTATCCCAATTTTTCGCCACATCCTGATAAATATCCCCGCAGAACAAAAGCCCCTGCCGGTACAGCTCCAGGATCTCGCCGTACGCTTCCCGGAGCGCTTCATCTGCATATCTGCCGGCCAGCGCCGTCCTGACGCTTTCAAAATCGAATTTTTCCTTGTCAAAGGGCTCCTGGATCAGCTCCAGCATATCGTATACGGCGTCATCGACAATATGTACACTGCCGCTGTATACGTCCATTACAATATTAAGACCAAATTGTTTATACTGATGTATCAATTTTTTCTTCTCCTTAGCAAAGCAGACAAAGGCAAGCCTTTGTCTGCGGTTCTTGGTATTTCTTTGTTAGATTCGTTCGCACTTTTGATTTGCTACCGTGCAGGATGTCTTGCAGGCAGACTGGCAGGACGTCTGGCACTCGCCGCAGCCGCCATGCTTTGCGCTTTCTTTCAACACAGCTTTATTCAAGGTTTTAACGTGTTTCATGCTGAATTCCTCCTGTTCATTTCATTACTTTTCCATTATACCATAAGATTTGGAAAATGAAAAGGGGTTTTCACATTTTTTCTTAATTTTTTCCGTTGATTCCCAATATGCCACCCAGCATACCAGCAGCCACATCTCCCAATAGCATGGTAACCAGCCGTATATCCCATACCACTCCCTTTTGCAGGATCATCCCCGCGGCCAGCACCACCAGGAAATACCCCAAACCCAAAAGCCCGCCGTGGATCAGCCCGGCTTTTTGGGCATTCCGGGATACAAACAGGGCGCCTGCGAATATGGAGAGTATTGTCGCTATAAAAATCAATATTCCCAACAGCTTATCCGAAATGTTCCCAAAATAACAGACCAATGCCAGCGCCACCATGCAGACCGCTGTGACCAGGATCGAGAAAATGATCCCTTTCAAAATCCCTTTTCCGTTCAGCTTTCGTTCCTCCGCCATAAAAAAACCTCCAAAATATATACTTTGTACATATATATTCCGGAGGCTTTTAAACTATGCTTCGATTTTTTGCTCAACCGATTTGATCGCGCTTCTTTCCATTTTAATATAGGACTTTTCTGTAGGTGTTCCAATACTGCCCGTTTCCAGATATACATAATCGTCCTTGATCTTGGAGATTTTGCCGCAGATCCCGCCGATGGTCGTGACCTTATCGCCCACCTTCATTGCCGCCAGCATTTTTTTCGTTTCTTTTTCCTTTTTCCGCTGGGGCCGGATCATCATGAAATACAGCAGAACAATAATTAGAATCATCGGCAAAAAGCTTATAATCATTGCCAGCGGGCCCGCGGCCTGTCCCTGCGCGTCTGCCGAACCGCTGTTTGCGGGCGGGACCAAAGCGTCCTGGGGGTTCTGGGTCGCCGCAGCGGTCTGTGTATTTTCCTGTGGGGCCTGGGGCGCTTCTGCTGGATCTGCGTAAACTACGATTTCTTCAAACATGTATAATTCTTCCTTTCAAAAATAAAGATGCTCTACAATTATATACCAAGAACGCAGTTTTGGCAAGCCTTATTTTAAATTTTTTACATACGCTGCCATTTCCCGCAGACCGCTCCCCTGCGCAATCAGCCGTCCATGCTCCGCTAAAAACGCCTCTGTTACCCGGCCATGGCCGATCAGGGCTCCGAACTCTGTCAGCCGGTCATAGCCGTCGGGCCCGTTTTCACTGACAAGGTAGAAACGGTCCTCCGTACAGTACAATCGGCCCAGCAGCTCTGTCTGTATATGCTCAAAGGCGCCGCATAGATCTAAAAAGGAATCAAAGCAATAAATTCTTTTTTTGGGCCGCGCCCGCTTTACCGCCCGGACCCGGATGCCGGCGGCGCCTTTAACTGCTTTGGGTTTATGCTCCGAAATTTTTGTCACCACCAGCACGATACCCTCCGGAGACGGCTTGGCCTCGACCACGATCTGCCCGGTATAGGGGTTGAAACCAGTTTCCCGCTTGACCCTCTCCATAATTTTAAACAAAAAGGTATGTAGCTGGGGAGAATCCGGCCGGAGCATTTTGACGTCGATATGATAGCAGTCCAGATCCTCCTGAAACAGGGTGACTCTGATTTTATTTCCTTCAATTTTTTCTATTCTCAAATCCCTCACATGCCTTTCTATTTACATTATACTACACTCCAGGTTTTTTGGGAATAGTTTTTCAGCATTTGTTTTTAATTACACAAAATGTCACAATAAACCTGATTACAGGCGGGCGGCGATCAAAGCCGCCATTTCCTTTGTCCCGACCTGCTTCATCCCCTGCGACATGATATCCGCCGTCCGGTAACCCTCGTCTAGGACCTTGTCTACCGCCTGGTTGATCGCCTTTGCTTCCTCCAAAAGTCCAAAGGACAGCTCCAGCATCATCCCTGCGGAAACGATTGTGGCAATGGGGTTTGCCAGGTCTTGGCCTGCAATATCCGGCGCGGAACCGTGGATCGGCTCATACATCCCCCGCTTGTCCGCGCCCAGAGACGCCGATGGCAGCATGCCGATAGAACCAGCAATGGCGCTGGATAGATCGGAAAGAATGTCGCCGAAAATGTTGGAGGTCACGATCACGTCAAACTGGGCCGGATGGATGGCCAGCTGCATAGCGGCGTTGTCCACATACATATGGGAAAGGGTTACCTCTGGGTAATCCTTGCTGAGCTGGGTCATGGTTTCCCGCCACAGCCGGGAGGATTCCAGTACGTTGGCCTTATCCACGGAAACTACCTGCTTTTTCCGGATCATGGCCGTTTCAAAGGCGATCTTCCCGATCCGCAGAATTTCTTCCCGGGAATATTTTTCCTCATCGGAGGCCCAGCTATTATCTTCCGCCCGCTGTTTTTTCCCAAAGTAAATCCCGCCGGTAAGCTCCCGGACGACCATAATGTCCAGTCCGCCGGCGAGCTTTTCATCCTTCAAAGGCGACGCCGCTTTCAGCTGGGGCTTTAGAATGGAAGGCCGCAGGTTAGAATACAGCCCTAACGCTTTCCGGATCCCCAAAAGCCCGCTTTCTGGCCGGATTTCAGCAGGAACCTGATCCCATTTAGGCCCGCCTACAGCGCCTAAAAGGACACTGTCCGCGCCCAGACAGATATCAATGGTTTTCTGGGGCAGGCTGGTACCGTACCGATCAATGGCACAGCCGCCGATATCCGCCTCCGTATAGTTAAAGTGATGTCCAAACTTCTTTTCCACCGCGCCTAAAACCGTTACAGCGCCGGCTACGATTTCCGGGCCGATCCCGTCGCCGGGCATCAGCGCGATATTAAACTCTGCCATATTCTCCGCTCCTTTATTTACTCTTTTTGATCTGTTCGATCAGGCCGCCGGCATTGATAATATCCTGCATAAACGGCGGGAACGCCGCCGCCTGATAAGTCTTATTTTTCGTCAAATTCGTAATCACGCCAGTGTCAAAATCCACGCTGACTTCATCCCCCGGCGCGATATCCGCGGAAGCCTCAGCGCATTCCAGGATGGGCAGGCCGATATTGATGGCATTGCGGAAGAATATCCGGGCGAAATCCTTGGCGATCACGCAGGAAATCCCGCTGGCCTTAATGGCGATGGGTGCGTGCTCCCGGGATGAGCCGCAGCCGAAATTGGCGCCGCCTACCATAATATCGCCTTTTTGAACCTTGTTCACAAAATCCTTGTCAATATCCTCCATGCAATGCTTGGCCAGCTCCTCCGGCAGCCATGTGCTCAGATAACGGGCCGGGATGATCACGTCCGTATCAATATTATCTCCGTATTTAATTACTTTTCCCTGTGCTTTCATATCCGCATTCCTGCCTTTCTCACAATACTTCTTCCGGCGCGGCGATCCGTCCCAGCACCGCGCTTGCTGCGGCCACCTGGGGGCTTGCCAGATACACTTCACTGTCTACATGGCCCATCCGGCCCACAAAATTCCGGTTGGTGGTGGCTACGCACCGTTCACCTTCCGCCAAAATCCCCATATGCCCGCCCAGGCAAGGTCCGCAGGTGGGCGCTGAAATGGTACAGCCCGCCTCTACCAGGTCTGTAATGATTCCTTCCTTGATCGCGTCTAAATAGATTTTCTGGGTTGCTGGGAACACAATGGCCCGGACCCCTTTTTTCACCTTCCGCCCCCGGAGGATCTCCGCCGCGCCCCGCAAGTCGGACAGCCGGCCGTTGGTGCAGGAGCCGATGACGACCTGGTCGATTTCCACAGTGCCCCAATTTTCCGGGGTGCGGGTGTTTTCCGGCAGATGGGGGAAGCTGACGGTATGGGGGACTTTCGACAGGTCAATGTCGATCACCCGGGCATATTCTGCGTCCGCGTCCGCTGTGTACTCTGTAAATTCCCGGGCAGAATGGGCTCGCATATATTCCCGGGTCAGGCCGTCCACTTCGAAAATACCGTTTTTCGCGCCGGCCTCAATGGCCATGTTGGCAACAGTGAACCGGTCGTCCATAGTCAGGGTATGCACCCCTTCCCCGGTAAATTCCATTGATTTATACAAAGCACCGTCTACGCCGATCATGCCGATAATATGTAAAATCAGATCCTTGCCGCTGACATAGGGCCGCAGCTTGCCGGTCAGGTTGAATTTGATCGCCTCCGGCACCTTGAACCAGGCCTTTCCGGTGGCCATCCCAGCGGCCATATCGGTAGACCCGACCCCGGTGGAAAACGCCCCCAGCGCGCCGTAGGTACAGGTGTGGGAATCCGCGCCGATCACTACGTCGCCGGCTACGACCAATCCCTTTTCCGGCAGAAGCGCGTGCTCAATCCCCATTTCGCCTACCTCAAAGTAGTTCACGATCTCCTGCTCCCTGGCAAACATCCGGACTTTTTTCGCCTGCTGCGCGGATTTAATATCCTTATTCGGGGTAAAATGATCCGGCACTAAGGCGATTTTCGCCCGGTCAAATACAGACCCGCACCCAATTTTATCAAACTCCCCGATGGCTACCGGCGTTGTAATATCGTTGCCCAAAACAAGATTCAGCTCCGCCATAATCAAGTCCCCCGCTTTTACGCTTGGTGCGCCGGCGGCATGGGCTAAAATTTTCTGCGTCATTGTCATTCCCATTTTCTTTCCACTCCTTATGATCCAATTTTATTTATTTTACTACATTTTAACGGATTTGTCCAATCTTTTTCCCGTTGATCCAAAAAATTTTTGAGCATTGCACAAAAAAGCCGGGCTGCTTAAAAATTTTTTAAACAGCCCAGCCAATCAGGGGTAAATGTATTTTGTGAGGTCAGTAACAGTTTAACCGTTATTTTGCGCTTTATACATCGATTAAAAAAATTTAAAAGTTTTTACATAAAAATCTTTTTTTCTAGTTTTCACATTTTATAGGAATAAATATAATTTTCTAATATTTTTGGAATAATGCCGTTCGATCCGGAAAATATTATATGATATACATCGAATAGTATTTTTGAGGAGGCGCTGCATATGCTTAACATCGGGGAAATATTGAAAACCGCGCGGGAAGACCTGGATCTACGCCAGATGGATGTCATGAAAGCCACCGGCATCAATAATAAGAACCTCTCCGGCTATGAAAACGGCGTAGCCGAGCCCGATTTGGAAACTTTCGGAATTTTGTGTAAGTTCTACGGCCTATCTGTCGACGCGTTTTTAGGCCTGTCGCCGGAAAAGCCGAAGTATACCGCGGATGAAAAACGGCTGGTCCGCCTTTACCGCAGTCTAGCGGCGCCGCGGAAAGAACAGATGCTTGACATCATGCATGCTGTCGTGGACTTTGACCGTCGTAAACCATAATATTCAAAAACTCCCGCCCATGTCATATTCCTGGTTTTACCCGCATATATTGGCATACAGGAGGGATTTTTTATGACCAATTATATTCTTTTACATAACGGAGACCAGGAGCATTATTTCTATAAACCCTATGAAGGACTGTGTATGCGCCGGCAGAAGAACGGCCTATGGCAGGAATATCAGATCCTGTACCGCCAGTCTTTAGACCATTTCAGCGTGTTTATTGATGAAAACCAGATCATCCATATTATCTGCGCCAATTCCGCCTCAGAAATCGTTTATCTGCTGTATAAAGGGGACACTTGGCACAAATATACGTTAGCGGCCTTAAAAGAGGATATCCGACCGGAGATCATTAAAATTGCCCCTGCAGGCGGCCGGCTCCAGCTCTTATACTCCGCCCAATACGAAAAAGAGCGCCTGCTGGTCCACTGTGTACTGGGGAACCAGGCACAGCCGACGCCGATTGACAAAATTGCAGCCAGTGACTTCTTTATTTCGGGCGGCCGGGTTTATTACACCAACGCGGCTGGGGCTTTAGGGTATCAGGATCTATCCGACGGCAAGCCGGATCGCTTTGTGCCCATTGCGGAACAAGCGTCCATGCCTTACGTTTTGCCCGCTGGGCAAACCCAGCTTTTAACCTATATTAAAGATAATTCCATTTATTTTCAAAATAAGCCAGTTTATGCTTATAAATATGCGGAAGACCCGATCTTAGTCCCCAATGAGAACCGGCTTCTGCTATTATGGCGCGACGGAGACTTTATCCGTTACTTAACCAGCCTGAACGGCGGCGCGACCTGGAGCACACCCATGCAGTTTGTCAATCCGGGCAAGTCCGCGGAGCTGTATTATGTACAGAAGGGAAATGCTATTTATCACTATTACGGTAACCATTCCGCCGGCTCCCTGCATATCTTCGGTACCAACGACCTGTTCGCACCCCATGATTTTCAGGTTGTGCCTGTGGTGAAAAAACCAGAGCCCCAGGATACCCTGGAATTGGCTAAAATCAAAATCATGATCGATATGACCCGGGCTGAGATCGTAGACTTGAAACGGGAGATTAAAATGCTCCGGCAGGAATCGGAGGAGCTGAAGTCAAGGCTGGCCGTTTTGCAGCAAGCCCAGCCCGGCCTGGAATGCATATAAATTCCATCAGCAAAAAACAGAGCCGCCGGCTCTGTTTTTTTGCTTTGTCTATTTTTCTAAGCGCGCCGCCTGTTCCGCCTGTATGTCTGGATAGGCAGATAAGATGGGTTCAATGTCCGCACCGCCAAACCGCCGCGCCTTATAATTTTTCGTAATCCGGATTACAACCCCGGACAGCAGCAGCACACCGATCAAATTGGGGATCGCCATCATCCCGTTAAACGTGTCAGACAGCCGGAACGCCAGCCCCAGCTCCATCACCGCGCCTACCACGATAAACAGCACAAATATCCCCTGATACACCTTGGCAGCTCTGCGGCCCAGCAAATATTCCATGGCCCGGGTCCCATAAAAGGACCAGCCGATCACCGTAGAAAAGGCAAACAGCAAAACCGCCACGGAAAGCAGCTTCCCAGCCGCCGGGCCAAACCATTCCGAAAAGGCGTACGTTACCAGCGGTACGCCTTCCACTGCCTGGATTTCCACGCCGCCGATCTCCGGGGTATTGTCATCAGCGTAAACAATTTCCCCTTGGGCGTCGCGCTTCTCAATTCCCCGCACAGCCATAATGTTGGTATAGATCATGGAATCTTCGGTACGGCCGCCGGTCTGGGTCTGAATCGTAAACGGCTGGCCGCTGGCTGGCGTAACAGTATGGATCGTGCCTGGATCCTCAGTCTGGCTGCCGTCCGCCAGCTGGATCTTCGGGTTTGCCCGGCTGTCCATCAGCGGTACCGCACCGCTGGACTCGGCGTTATCGCTGATTTGTACATACCGTACATCCGTAGAAAGGCCGTCTAGCGCCTCGTCAAAGGTCATCAGGTTCCCGGTCACGCTGGACAGCAGTACAAACGCCGTCAGGGTGCAGACGATAATCGTATCGAAAAATACCTCGAAAATTCCCCACATTCCCTGCTTAACGGGCTCCCTGACATCCGACGCGGCATTGACCATGACGCCGGAGCCCAGACCGGCTTCATTGGAAAAAATCCCCCGCTGGAAGCCCATGGTCATCGCTTTTTTAATCACCAGGCCGCTGCCCGCGCCGGCGACAGCGGAAAAGTCAAAGGCGCTTTTGAATATGCTTTCAAACACATAGGGGATCTGGCCTGCATTCAAAAAGAATATCGTCAGGCAGCAGACAATATAAAACAGCGCCATAAAGGGCACCAGCTTTTCCGTCACGCTGCCGATCCGTTTAATACCGCCCATAATCACCAGCGCCGCTACCACCGCCAGCACTACGCCGGTAACCAGCGGCGGGATCCGGAACGCGTTGTGCATGGCGCCGGAAATGGAGTTGATCTGGGCCATATTGCCAATCCCGAAAGACGCCAGTACGCAAAATACCGCGAACAGCACTGCTAGCGGCTTTGCCAGATGCCGGATCCCTTTTTTGTTCCGCAGTCCATTTTCCAGAATATACATGGAACCGCCGGCCCATTCGCCGTCAGAATTCTTTCTTCGGAAATAAATGCCCAGTACATTTTCGGAATAGCTGGTCATCATACCGAAAAACGCCGACACCCACATCCAGAACACAGACCCAGGCCCGCCGATAGCAATTGCGGCGGCAACGCCGGTAATATTCCCGGTGCCAATAGTAGACGCCAGCGCCGTGGACATGGCCTGGAACTGAGAGATCGCTTTTTTATCCTTTGTCTTGGTAACGTCCTTCCGGTTAAAAATAGCAAGAAACGTTTCCCGGAACACATGCCGGGCCTTGGTCAGGTGGAAAAATCCAGTCCGTACAGACATATACACGCCCGTCCCCAAGATCAGGATAATCATCGGGATCCCCCAGACCACGCCGTTTACAGCGTCGTTCCAAACCGTAACCTGCCGGGCCAGCCAAGCAAAAAACTCCTCCATATAATCCTCCTCAACCTATAATTGACAAAATTATAACATATCCGGAAGGGTTTGGCAAGTAATTCCAGACTGCATTTTAACAGTTTAGTAGAATAGCGGCAAAATGCCAGCCTGGGACTTTGCAGGGCTGGCGTTTTATCTTTCCATTTGATGAATCTTGTCAATCCGATTTTGATGCCGGCCGCCTTCGAATTCCGCGTCCAGCCAAGCGTCTACAATCATACACGCCAGCTCCCGGCCAACCACCCGGCCGCCCAAGCAAATAATATTGGCGTTATTATGACGCTTCGTCATCTGAGCGCTGTATACATCGGCGCATAAAGCCGCCCGGATCCCCGGCACCTTGTTAGCGGCGATGGAAATTCCGATCCCGGTTCCGCAGATCAGGATCCCGCGGTCATATTCCCCGCCGGCCACCGCTTCGCCAACCGCCTTGGCGATATCCGGATAATCCACGCTGTTTTCATCGTAACAGCCAAAATCCCGATAAGAAACTCCTCGTTCTTCCAAATGCTTGATAATATGGTTTTTCAGTTCAAAACCGCCGTGGTCACTGCCGATTGCTAACATTTTCTTTTTCCTCCCATTCCCGCTCCGCCTGCGGCTTGCGCAGATATACCGGAGCCAATGTATAATAATTTTGGCAAAGCCCGTCCTGATACATCTGGGCAGCGGCCAGCGCCACCGACGCCGCCCGCTGCCGGTTGCAGCTGGATGGGGCAAACATCGCCTGTCCGCCCAGCTGCGCCTGGATCTGCTCTCGATGGACCGGTACGCCGTCCCCTAAAAAGACCACCGGCTCCCCCAGCTCCCGCAAATCCGCCAGGCAGTCCCGCATGGCTATGGCCCGGGGTGCGGCCACTGCTTCAAACCGCCCCGACCGCCAGCGGTAGATCCCATTATACACCTGAGCCCGCCGGGCGTCCATAATCGGGGCAACCAAAGCGCCGCAAAAGGGCAGATTATACGCCATGGCCAAGAGGGTACTGACGCCAGCCACCGGCTTTTGTACCGCATGGGCCAGCCCCTTGACCGTCGCCACACCGATCCGCAGGCCCGTAAAAGAGCCAGGGCCGTTAGCCGCCGCGAACAGGTCAATATCTCCCGGCGTCAGTTGTGCGCTATGGAACAGCTCGTCGATCATGGGCATCAGCTTTTCCGAATGGGTCTTTTTATGGTTCAATGTAAATTCACATATCAGCTTGTCATCCTCGGTAATCGCCGCCGAGGCTACGTTGGCGGAGCTGTCTACCGCTAAGATTTTCATTCGCTTCTCTCCATTTTTTCAATTCGGATCCGCCGGAAATCCGCGTCTTGGGCGTCATCCTTTTCGATCCGGATGTCATACCGGCGCTCCGGCAGGATCTCCCGGATCATTTCCGGCCATTCAATCACCGTCACGCCGTCTCCATAAACATATTCCTCATAGCCAATATCGTCCATTTCGTCACAGTCGGCAATCCGGTATGTGTCAAAGTGATATAAGGGCAGCCGGCCCTCGTAGCAGTTAACAATGGTAAAGGTGGGGCTGGAAACGATCCCTTCAACCCCCAAACCGGCGGCAAGCCCCTGGGTAAACGCAGTTTTTCCCGCGCCCAGATCGCCGTAGATGCACAGCACATCCCCCGGCTCCAGCCGCTTTGCCATCGCCCTGGCGATATTTTTAGTGTCCTTCGCACTATTTGAACGATATTCCATAGGCTTTCCCCTTTAAAATAATCCTACAATTTTCCCTTGGCCGTCAATGTCTATCTGATTGGCGGCAGGCTCCTTAGGCAGCCCCGGCATCACCATAATATCCCCGGTTTCCGCCACAATAAACCCAGCGCCGTTGGACACCCGTACTGTAGATACCGTGACCGTAAAGTTTTCCGGCCTGCCTAAAAGCGCCGGGTTATCCGAAAGGGAATACTGGGTTTTTGCCATACAAACCGGCATTTTATCTAAGCCCAGCGCCTCCAGCCGTTTGATCTGCTTTTCCGCCTTAGGGGTATATACCGCCCCGGCGCCGCCGTAAATTTTGGTTACAATCGTGTGGATTTTATCCTGAATAGAAGCGTTTTCATCGTATAGGGGCGCGTAATTGGACGGCGTTCTTTCTATAGCGGCCACAACCTTTTCCGCCAATTCTACCCCGCCTTCACCGCCTTTGGCAAATACCTCGGACAGGGCGCACTCCACGCCGTATTCCCCGCAGGTCTTGATCACTGTTTCCAGTTCCTCTGCTGAATCTGTATCAAACCGGTTCACCGCCACCACAACGGGCACCTGATAGAGCTGCATATTTTCAATATGCTTTTTTAAATTCACAATCCCGGCCCGCAGCGCTTCTACATTGGGGATTTTTAAATCGGCCTTCGCCGCGCCGCCATTATATTTCAACGCCCGGACTGTAGCTACAATCACCACTGCATCCGGCTTCAGCCCCGCAGCCCGGCATTTGATATCCATGAACTTCTCCGCCCCTAAATCCGCGCCGAAGCCGGCTTCCGTGATCGTATAGTCTGAAAGCTTCAGCGCCAGCCTTGTGGCGATCACGCTGTTGCAGCCATGGGCAATGTTTGCAAAGGGTCCGCCATGGATCAAGCAGGGAGTATGGGCCAGCGTTTGGACCAGGTTAGGCTTAATGGCGTCCTTTAACAGCACCGTCATAGCGCCGTCCGCCCGCAGATCCCGTGCGGTTACCGGATCACCTGACCGGTTGTAGCCAATAATGATATTCCCCAGCCGCTTCTTCAAATCCTCCAAATCGTCGGCCAGGCATAGGATTGCCATAATTTCCGAAGCCACAGTAATCATGTACCCATCCTCCCGGGGCACACCGTTCACCTTGCCGCCCAGGCCTACCACAACGCTGCGCAGCGCCCGGTCGTTCATGTCCACGACCCGTTTCCAGACAATGTTTGCCACATCAATATCCAGGGCGTTCCCCTGATGGATATGGTTGTCAATCATTGCTGACAGCAAATTATTCGCCGCGGATATGGCATGCATATCCCCAGTAAAATGCAGATTGATGTCCTCCATAGGCACCACCTGGCTGTATCCGCCGCCGGCAGCGCCGCCCTTGATCCCCATCACCGGGCCCATGGAAGGCTCCCGGAGAGCCAGGACGCATTTTTTCCCCAACAGGGTCATGGCGTCCCCTAAGCCTACCGTGGTGGTGGTTTTCCCCTCGCCGGCAGGCGTGGGGTTGATCGCCGTTACCAAAACCAATTTTCCATCTGGATTGCTCTGTACCCGCCGCGTCAGTTCATCGGAAAGCTTTGCCTTATACTTCCCGTAAAATTCAAGTTCATCTTCGTGGATATCCAACTTTTCCGCAATATCCCGAATATGCTCCATCTTCGCCGCCTGGGCAATTTCAATATCGCTCAGCATGTCATTTCCGCCCCTTCCCGTTTGTTTTTTCTAAAAACCGGTCTGCCTGCACAATCACGCGTTCATGCTCCGCCTGCCCGATCACACCAGCTTCATCCGAGGCGGTAACGGCAAACCGCAGAAGCCGCCCTTCAATTGCCACCAACTCCGCCACAGCCGTCACCCGCATCCCCACGGGCGTGGCGGCCGTATGCCGCAGTGACAGGCTGGTCCCTACCGTGGCAGAGCCTTCCTCCAGTCCGTCCCGGACGCAGTCCACGCTGGCAGCCTCCATGGCGGCTGCCATAGCCGGCGTGGCAAACACCGGCATGCTGCCGCTTCCCATTGCCTGGGCCGTATTTTCCGCTGTGACGACTGTTTCAAATTTTCCTACCTGCCCAATTTTCATAGCAGCCTCCCTATTAGCCAAAAAGAAGAAAGGCCATCCCATGAATCACCATTATGGCACAGCCTTCCCGTTTCATCCAAATTATTTATTATTAAAGTATACCCGGTCGTCATGCACCTTTTTCAGGAGCATATCCAGCCGGCGCTCAACATCGCCTAAAACATCGTCGGCGTATTGATCCACGTCAGTCTTGATACTGGCAGCCTGGGTCTGGGCGTCGTTCACCAGCTGATTTGCCTGCTCATAGGCCTGCCTTGTGATCTCATTTTCATCCACCATCTGGATCATTTTCTCTTCCGCGTTTTTCACCATAGCGTCCGCCCTGGATTCCGCCTCGGACAGGATCCTTTGCCGTTCGTCCTTTACCCACTTTGCCTCCTTCAGCTCGTCCGGGTAAACCAGGCGCATTTCCTGTATGTAATCCAGCAAATCCTCTTTGTCTACCAGGATTTTGCCGCTTAAAGGAACGGTCGGCGCCTTATCGATCGTTTCTTCCATCATGTCGATGATTTCCATTATTTCCATTTTGCAAAACTCCCATCCTATTATTTATACTTTAATTTTATTTTTGGAATCAGCTGGCTGGGCACAAGCCCCTCCAGCTCACCTTTATATTTCGCGACTTCCTTCACCATGCTGGAGCTGATATACGAATATTTGGTATCCGTCATCATAAACATGGTTTCGTATTCCGGATTTAAGGCCTTGTTGAGCAAAGCCATCTGGAACTCGTATTCAAAGTCAGCCACAGTCCGCAGCCCCTTAATAATTACGGTGGCGTTTTGCTGCTTTGCAAATTCCACCAAAAGGCCGTTGAATATATCGCAGGTCACATTGGGTATATCCGCCGTCACCGACTCGATCATCTCCAGGCGCTCCTGCGCCGTAAACACAGGGCTTTTGCTGATATTGTTCAAAACCCCAACAATCACCTGGTCATATACCTTAGCCGCCCGCCGGATAATATCTAAATGCCCGTTCGTAATGGGATCAAAGCTTCCGGGATAAACCGCGATTCTCACTGTTCTTCACCTCTTTGGTATATTGTAACGAAGGTTCTCCCGTATTTCCTTTGTTTTCGGATGGACAGACCCGGAATTTCCCCATGATCATCAGAAGAATCGCTTTCTAAAACGGCAATCCCCGCTGATGTAAGAATATCCTGGACCGCGATTTCGCACAGCAGTGGCTTGACAAACCCTTTGTTATAGGGCGGATCTAAAAAAATAATATCAAACCGCGCCTGCACAACTGGCAAATACGCTCGGGCGTCTGTTTGCAAAACCAACACCCGATCCGCAAACGAAAGCTTGTCCGCATTCCGCCGGATTAAATCCACCGATCGGGGATCAATATCCAGCAAAACCGCATGCCTTGCTCCCCGGCTCAGCGCCTCAAAGCTCAGCGCGCCGCTGCCACCGAATAGATCCAGCACTTCCGCGTCCCGCAGCCGATCCTGGATTAAGTTGAACATAGACTCCTTGACCCGGTCTGTTGTCGGACGGATGTCCGCGCCCGGAAAATCCAGCAGCTTATGTCCCCGCCGGGTACCCGCAATTATCCGCACATCATACTCCTCCCACATTACATATCTATATTGTAACTGAAAATCCCCAAAAGGTCAACATTATTTCTAAAAAAAGTTCGGGATTTTTTACAGAATTATTAAAATCCCAAAAAAGAACCTCCGGTTTTTCGCATATTTACGGTTTTAATTCATAGCGATCTCACCAGAAAACACATTGGCCACTTTTTCCTTTAGCCCCGTGTGCTCCGCAAGGCTAAGCTCCCTGTCCCGGCGCAGGATCTCAGCCGCGGCCTCCTGGGCCAGTTTCAGCAGCTCCATATCCTGAAACAGATTGGCGATTTTTAAGTCTGGCAAGCCATGCTGCCGCGTCCCGAAAAAATCGCCGGGCCCCCGCAGCCGCAGATCCTGCTCCGAAATATAAAAGCCGTCGTTTGAGGTACACATGGTCTCCATCCGCTTTTTGGTGATGTCCCCGCGGCCATGGGCAAACAGGATACAATACGCCTGTTCGGCGCCGCGGCCCACCCGGCCCCGCAGCTGGTGCAGCTGGCTCAGCCCAAACCGCTCCGCGTTCTCAATGATCATAATATTGCTGTTCGGCACATTGACACCCACCTCGATTACGGTTGTTGAAACCAGGATATCAATCCGATGGGCGGCAAAATCCGCCATAACCGTATCTTTTTCCGCCAGTTTCATTTTCCCGTGGATCAGCCCTACTGTACGATTCGAGAAAATACGGGCCATTTCGTCCCGGATATGCTCTGCGTTTTTCAAATCGCTTTTTTCCGTTTCCGCAATCAGCGGACAGACCACATAACATTGGGTGCCTGCCGCCAGATTTTTCTCCAAAAAGGCATAAATCCGCTTACGCATATTTTCGCCCACCGCATAGGTCGCCACCGGTTTCCGCCCCGGGGGCAGCTGGTCGATCACCGAAATGTCCAGATCGCCGTACAAAATAAACGCCAGTGTCCTGGGAATAGGGGTTGCCGTCATAATCAGCACATGGGGGTTCTCCCCCTTATTGACCAATGCCGCCCGCTGGGAAACGCCAAACCGATGCTGTTCGTCCGCCACCACCAGGCCCAGCCGGCTGTAATGCACGTCCTTTTGGATTACCGCGTGGGTCCCGATAATAATATCCATTTCCCCTGCGGCGATCCTTTCGTACAAATCCTTCTTCTTTTTCGTACTGCCGGTCAGGAGGCACAGACGAAGGCCCAGTCCTTGAAAAAACTGGGAGAAAGTCTCAAAATGCTGGGAAGCCAAAATTTCCGTGGGCGCCATGATAACGGCCTGATATCCATTTCGCACCGCTACGTACATAGCCGCCGCCGCTACAGCCGTTTTCCCCGAGCCCACATCCCCCTGCACCAGCCGGTTCATAGGCGTGTTTTTTTGAAAATCCGCGCAGATCTCGTCCAGCACCCGGCTCTGGGCGCCGGTCAATGCAAAGGGCAGTGCGTGTATAAACGTCTTTTTGCAGTCTACGTCGGCAAACGGCGTCCGTCGGGCTTTATGTGCCGCGGACTTCTGCCCCAGCAGCGCCAGCTGCAGGATCAGCAATTCCTCAAACACAAACCGCCGGCGGGCCACCGCGTAGCTCTGGAAATCCGCTGGAAAGTGGATGTTTTGCATAGCAAAATTCAGTTCTGCCAGCTGATACCGCCGGCGGAGCGTCTCCGGCAGGTATTCGTCCAGCTGGCCTGCCGCCGCGATTGCCTGCTCCATGGCGTTTTGCACCTGCTTTTGGGTCAAGGTTCCGGTTAAGGGGTAGATTGGGACGATTTTCCCTGTATACCGCTGGTTTCCCGGTTTTTCATAAATTGGGTTTACCATCTCCCGTTTCTGCCGGCCGGCCTGTATCTTCCCGCAGAATATGTATTCCTTCCCTGTTTCAAAAGCGTCCTTTACATAGGGATTGTTGTACCAGATCACGGTCATGCCGCCGGTTTCATCGCTGATAATCATAGAATAGATCGCCATATTTTTCCGGATCCGGGTTTCCTGGACACCAGAAAAAACGGCGGCTTTGACGCACACC
Organism: uncultured Clostridia bacterium; assembly: GCA_965151315.1. GTDB lineage: Bacteria > Bacillota > Clostridia > UBA1381 > UBA1381 > Avimonoglobus. Next base: position 15,347 of record CBCTZG010000017.1, on the reverse strand, counting down.
GTTTCTCCCGGCTCACAGGCCGATATCATTTTCATTTTTGTCCGGTCCTCATAGTCCCGGGGGAAAAAATACAAAAGCTCTTCTACTGTTGTGATATTTTTTTTCGCAAACAGCTTGGCTCTCGCTTCCCCAACACCCTTTAAATACCGAATATCCCGCATGATCCGCTCCTTCTATTCTACGGAAATAATATAATAATATAATGCCTGGCCGCCATACTGGACGGACACCTCCAGATCGCCATGCTCTGCCTCTATGCGTTGTGCCAGCTTGCGGGCCTGTTCTTCCGTTACATCCTGGCCGTAATAGACGGTAACAAACTCGCTGTCCTCGCCCGCCATACGATCCGCCAGCTGGGCGCACACGTCATCGGCGTCTGTACCTGTCACGGCAATATCCTTGTCAAGCATTCCCAGAATATCACCCTGCCGGATCCTGCGGCCGTCGATTTCCGTGTCCCGCACCGCATACGTCACCTGCCCGGTTTTCACCCGGCCTGCCGCCGCGTTCATAGCGGTCTCGTTGGCCGCGGCGTCTTTTCCGCCGTCAAAAGCCAGCATGGCCGCCACGCATTGGGGGATGCTTTTTGTCGGGATCACGACCACATGGGCTTCGGCAATGTCCTTGGCCTGGTTGGCCGCTAAAATTATATTCTTATTATTGGGAAACACAAATACCGTATCCGCGTTTAGGCTGTTGATCGCCCTTAAAATATCCTCCGTGCTGGGATTCATGGTTTGGCCGCCGGTAATCAGCGCGTCGATGCCCAGATTTTTGAAAATCTCCTGGATCCCATCCCCGGCGCATACACTCACAAAGGCATAGGGTTTATGGGGCGCCATCGGCGCCGGCTTTTCCGGCCGGATCAAACTCTGATGCTGATGGGCCATATTGTCGATCTTAATATTGATCATAGCGCCCATCAGCACCGCCCGCTCCAGCACAAAGCCCGGATGGTTCGTATGGATATGCACCTTGACAATATCGCCGTCGTCAATGACCAGCATGCTATCGCCCTTGTCCTCAATAGCCTTGCGGAATGCCGCTACATTTACGTTCGGCTGCTTCTTTTCCACAATAAACTCTGTGCAGTAACGGTATTTGATATGCTTGGAATCAATAGCCTGCTGCGCCTGGGAATGCGCCGGCGCGTCGCTTGTTTCTGGTTTGCTGCCCCGCTGCTGAACAATTTCTCCCTGGGTCAGGAAATACAACGCGCCCTCCAGGAAGAACATCCAGCCCTGGCCGCCGGCATCCACCACACCGGCCTGCTTCAGCATCGGCAACTGCTCCGGCGTTTTCTCCAACGCCCTTTGACCCCGGCGCACCGCCTTTTCCAAAACCGCCGCGAAGTCCAGTCCAGCCTCCGCCGCCCGTACGGCGCCTTTAGCCGTTTCCCGGGAAACCGTCAGGATTGTCCCCTCCGTGGGATTCATAACCGCCTTGTAGGCCGCGTCTGATCCGCGCTTTAACGCCTGGGCAAAATCCGGTGCCGTACAGGCGCTTTTCCCTTTCAGCTCCTTGGCGATCCCCCGGAAAAACTGGGACAAGATCACGCCGGAATTTCCACGGGCGCCCCGCAGTGTGGCGTAGGAAGCCGCCTCCGCCACGCTGGACGCTGAAGAGGAAACGCTTTCCTCCAGCGCTTTTGCCATAGCTGTTACTGTCATGGACATATTGGTCCCGGTATCGCCGTCCGGCACCGGGAATACGTTTAAGTCATCTACTGTTTTTTTATTGTTATATAAATTATTTGCACCGGATATCATCATCTGTGCAAGTATTTTTCCATCGACTGTTTTGATAATAACCGCCTCCCGTCCGCTGCTCCGCAGCTCAATCCTGCACCCGAACAGACTCTACCTGCACGTTGACCCGGTGTACCTTCAATCCCGTTTTACTTTCCAGCTTGTACCGTACGTTGTTGACGATACTGTCGCAGATCGCGTGGATATTGACGCCGTATTCCACAGCGATATGGATTTCAATGACTATGCCGTTGTTCTCCACATCAACGCGGATCCCCTTGGCCATTTTATCGCCTTTCAACAGGCTTACGATGCCGTCCTTTTTATTCCGGTAGGCCATGCCCACTACGCCGTAGCATTTTGTTACCACCGCCCCCGCAATATCCGCAATGACAACATGACTAATCGTAATATCGCCTAAATCACTGTTGATCTTAATCGCCATTGTGTCCATCTCCTTATCATGTATTCTTTCTATATATTTTACTATATTTTCTAAATTTAGTCTATACTTATTTTGATTTTTTATGATTTTTAAAAAATTTCCCCGCAAATCCAAAAGCTTTCCGATGGGGAAATCCTCTGATCCCTGCTTATATAGCCTGTCGACGCAGTTCAGAATGATCAAGATGCAGTGCAGTTATATAAAAATTCCCCCTTCCCATTGCAAAGCCGGGCAAAAAGCGTTATAATAAAGTTAGAATTCTGGAAAGGGAGGATACTTCATTGGGACAGGGAAAAACCAAAAACGCGTATCTTCTGGCCTATACCAATGAAATGCCCCGGTATGTGGCGGCCTACATCCTGGAATATTACAACGGGGAAAGCGTCAACACACAGGTCGGCTACTGTATTGACATCCGGGTGTTTTTAAATTATCTGCGGCTGGCCGTATTCCCGGAGCTAGACAGCATTAAGGACATCACCGCAGACCATCTCAACCGAGTAACCGCCAGCGACCTGATCAGCTTCAAGCACTATTTAAAGGAATATGAAGTCGAATCGGTTTCCCCTTCCGGCCGGATGGTCAAGCGGGTATACCGCAATTCTCCCTATGGGATCAACCGGAAAATGTCGGCCGTGCGGGGGCTGTTTATTTATTTGTATAAAACCGACCAGCTCTCTCAGAATGTTACAGATAAGATCGACTTTGCCAAGCTGCACCAGAAAATCAAAAAGCCCCTGACTACCCAAGAGACCCTGGCCCTGCTGGATGTGATCTTCCACGGGGAAAACTATTATGACGGCCGGACGAAAACGGAATATCTAAAACGCAAGCTGCGGGATAACGCACTCTTCCTTACTTATCTGGGCACCGGCGTCCGTGTCAGCGAGCTGGTAAATTTGAATATTGAGCAGATTGATTTCGATACTTCCTCCTTTATCGTTACCCGAAAGGGCGGCGACGAACAGGAGATTTTCATGCCGCCCCAGGTGGAAAACGCCATGTGGGAATATCTGCACGAAAATCCGGCGGAGGAGAAACCCCGGGAAACCGGACCCGTTTTTTTGAGCCGGAACGGCCGGCGGATCACCACCGCCAGTGTGGAAAGCCTTTTGAAAAATTACTGCCGAACTGCAGGCATTACCCACCCGGACAAGACCCGGCCCCATGCCCTCCGGCGCACCTTTGCCTGCCGGCTTTTGGAGGATGGGATCGACATTAAGATGGTAGCGGAGCTGATGGGCCATAAAAATATCGAGGTTACCCACCGTTACTACGCCCAGTATAACGCCAAGGCCCGTAAATCCGTTATGCAGGCAGTACAGCTGCCAGTACCGGAGCCGGAATCGGATGCGGCGGAAAACAGCTAAAAAACGCGCCCGATTGGGTGCGTTTCAGTGTGTCGATAAAGTCAACACGCTGAGAGACTATTGAAAACGAAGGGATATTTTATGAAAATATTCCCGTGGGCGTACAAGTGGTACGCTAGGGGCATTTTCGCAAAAAAGCAAACAACCATGCGGGATTCTCGATGAAACCCGCATGGTTTTTAATAAACAATCTTTTTTAGAACACGTTTTCTTGTTTCCCTGCCTGCGGCAGGACGAGCTTTTCGACAGTCTGAAACGCGCCCGCTTGGCGCGTTTATTTTGCGCTATATACCTCGTCCGCAATATTGACGATCTCCCGGCCATATCCCCGGGCAATGGCTATGGTCTGGGCTGTACCGCTATGCTGGGCAATCTGGAACGCGATCCCGTAATACGCGTCCCGAACCAGGGCCTCATTCCGCATCTTCATACATCCGGCCGTGTATTTTTCGGATATATATCGAATATCCGCGGCGCCTGCGGCTACCGTATGCAATATGGACATATCCTGTTCCGGCCAGTTTTTTTCATAGCCCGGATACGGCAGATACAGGCGCAGCCGAATCTGGGGAAATTCCCGCTGTATGCCCAAAACCGCTAAGGCGGCCAGCAGGTCAAAGCCCCGGGCGCCGCCGGAAATAAAATCCCGTGTCCCATTCTCCGTTTGCCGGCGGATATGCCCTTCCAGGCTGCTTCGGATCCGCTCCAGCTTATTGACCGGTAAGACCCGATGGCCGGTAAAAAAGCAGCTTGCTTCCAATTTCATCGTATACCTCACAAAAAGCCGCTGCTTTTGAACAGCGGCTTTGATTTCTCAGCCGATTTCCGCTACCAGATCCGTCATGGAATACATACCCGGCGCCTTGTCGGCCAGGAATTTTGCGGCCCTGACAGAGCCAACCGCGAAAACCTCCTTGCTGGCAGCCGAATGCTTCAGCTCGATCACCTCGTCCGTACCGGCAAAAATCACCGTATGGTCGCCCACAATAGTCCCCCCCCGAACAGCGTGGAGCCCGATTTCCGTCTTCCGCCGTTTCCGCCGGACACTGTGGCGGTCGTAGACATATTCCGCCGGCGTTTTGAGCACCGAGGATATCCCATCGGCAATGGCCAAGGCCGTACCCGACGGCGCGTCAATTTTTTGGTTATGATGCCGTTCCACGATCTCAATATCGAACTGATCCTCTAACAGCACCGCCGCTTTTTTTGCCAGGGAAATCAAAAGATTGATCCCAATACTCATATTGGCGGAAAAAAAGATGGGAATTTGTTTACTGGTTTCCGCCAGCAAGGCCTTTTGCTCCGCGGAAAGCCCGGTGGTGGCAATCACCGCCGGGATCTGCCGGTCTATGGCAAACGCTAAAAGCGGCTCTAACGCAGAGGGGTGGGAAAAATCAATGATCACGTCCGCTGCTTCCCTGCATTCCGCCGGATCTGTATAGACAGGATAGTCGTTTGGCAGGACGTCGCTGATGTCAATCCCCGCGGCGATCCGGCAGGTTTCATCCTCCGCTGCCAGCCTGGTAATCACCCGGCCCATTTTTCCGTTGCATCCATTCAAAATAATATTTATCATTTGCGTCTCCTTATCAGAGCTTCTTCACACCGTACCGTGCAAGCGTCTTTTTCAGCTTATCCAGATTCCCATCCTCCATCTCCTCTAAGGGCAGGCGGAGATTCCCTACCGGGTAGCCCAGCTCCCGCATCGCTACTTTTACCGGCACCGGATTCACCTCGATAAACAGTGTATTGATCAGATCTAATAGCTCCAGTTGCAGCTTGCAGGATTCTGAAGCTTTGCCGTCAAAGTACAGCTGGCAGATATCATGGGTTTCCGCCGGCAGGATATTGGCCAAAACAGAAATCACGCCTTTTCCGCCCAAAGACAGGATGGGGACGATCATATCGTCGTTGCCGGAGTAAATATACAAATCCGGCACCTTCGCCGCCACTTGGGCCGCATAGCTGATATTTCCGCTGGCCTCCTTAATTGCCACAATATTATCCAGCTTGGCCAGCTCCGCTAAAACTGGGATGCTGATGGATACACCTGTCCGGCTGGGAACATTATAAAGGATAACCGGGATGCCGACCGCCTTTGCAATGGCTGTAAAATGCGAAACCAACCCTTTTTGCGTCGTCTTGTTATAGTAGGGCGTCACACTGAGGATGCCGTCTGCACCGGCCTTTTCCGCCTCTTTAGACAACCGGACAGCATGGGCCGTATCGTTGCTGCCTGTGCCGGCGATCACCGGGATCCGGCCGGCCGTTTTCTTTACTGTATAAGCAATGGCGGCTAAATGCTCCTCGTCCGGCATGGTCGAAGCCTCACCGGTAGTACCGCAGATAATAATCGCGTCGGTTTTGTTGGCAATGTGCATCTCAATCAATCCGCCCAGGGCGTCAAAATTGACCTGATTTCCGTCAAACGGTGTGACGATCGCCACGCCGGAGCCTGTAAAAGGTAATTTCTTCATAAGAATCACCGCTTCCTTTCTGTTAGTCGAGATACCCCTTGGCCGTCAGCAGCTCCGCCATCAGGACAGCGCCGCCGGCCGCGCCCCGCAGGGTATTGTGGGACAGGCACACAAACTTATAATCATACTGGGTATCCGGCCGGAGCCGGCCGATGGACACCGCCATACCGCCCTCCAAGTTCCTGTCCAGCTTGGTCTGGGGGCGGTCGTTCTCTTCAAAGTAATGCAAAAACTGTTTAGGTGCATGGGGAAGCTTCAGTGCCTGGGGAACGTCGGAAAATTCCTTCCACGCCTTTTTGATTTCATCCATCGCGGGCTTTTTGTCAAAGCTGACAAAAACCGCCGCCATATGCCCGTTGGAAACAGGCACCCGCAGGCACTGGGTGGTAATGGCCGGGGCTTTTGCGTCAACGATTTTGTCCCCCTCCACAGTACCCCAGATCTTCAGCGGCTCGATCTCGCTCTTTTCTTCCTCGCCGCCAATATACGGGATCATATTGTCAACCATTTCCGGCCAAGTCTCAAAGGTTTTGCCGGCGCCGGAGATCGCCTGGTATGTGGTGGCCAGGCATTTTGTGATGCCGTACTGCATCAGCGGGTGCAGAGCGGGTACATAGCTTTGCAGGGAGCAGTTGGATTTTACTGCGATAAAGCCCCGCTTTGTCCCCAGCCGTTTCCGCTGGGCATGGATAATTTCCGCGTGGTCCGGGTTGATCTCCGGGATAATCATGGGTACGTCAGCCGTATGCCGATGGGCGGAATTGTTGGAAATCACCGGGCATTCTGCTTTGGCATATGCCTCCTCCAAGGCCCGGATCTCATCCTTTTTCATGTCCACCGCGCAGAATACAAAGTCCACTTCTTTTGCGATCTTTTCAATATCGTCCGACGCGCTGTAGACAATCATGTCCGCCACGCTTTGGGGGATCTCTTCATCCATCGCCCATTTTGCGCCCACAGCTTCCCGGTACGGTTTCCCGGCGCTCCGGGGCGATGCCGCCAGGGCTGTGATCGTGTACCAGGGATGATCGTGCAGCAGTGTGATAAACCGCTGCCCAACCATACCCGTAGCGCCAATAATACCTACCTTATAATTTGCTTTCATCGTTCCAACCCTTTCTCTTTCATTCCATAAAAAAACACAATAGCAAAGAAAGCTATCGCGCTCATATACAGACGTATAAAATTGCAGTAGCCCTCCATCATTTGTAATGATGACAGTCAGACTGTTTTTCACAGCCCGCCCAGCAAGCCTCCCGCGGCAGACGCCTGCTTCGGCGTTTTCCCCTTTCCATGCAGATACGGCTCCCGCAGCCTGCCTGCACCTACTCTTGAAAAACGCGCCTCTACTTTCTTTGCCATTATATTATCATGGTTTTACGATTATGTCAAGATATTTTTAAATTTCTATACAAATATATAGAATCTCTCCAAAATTCCACATCTTCCCTTGACAAACCCTGCCATCCCCGATAAAATAGAGGTATTCTTTCCACAAAGGAGTGATTGAATTTGAAAATAGAAACAAAATGCATACAGGAAGGCTATAAGCCGAAGAACGGCGAACCACGGGTTCTGCCCATCTATCAGAGCACGACCTTTAAATACGATTCCTGCGACTATATGGGAAAGCTGTTTGACCTGGAGGCCGAGGGGTATTTCTATACCCGCCTGGCTAACCCCACTGCCGGTGCTGTGGAGAAAAAGGCTGCAGCGCTGGAGGGCGGCGTTGGGGCGATGATGACCTCTTCCGGCCAAGCCGCTACGCTGATGACCGTAATGACTGCCTGTAAAGCCGGCGACCATGTTATCTGTTCCGCGGCTGTTTACGGCGGTACCTTCAATTTGCTGGGTGTGACCTTAAAACGGTTCGGCATCGACGTAACCTTTGTGGATCCAGACGCCGAGTATGACACGCTGGACAAGGCCTTTACCGGCAAGACAAGAATGGTGCTGGGGGAAACCATCGCCAATCCCGCTCTCACTGTATTGGATATTGAAAAATTCGCCAAGCTGGCCCACGCGCATCAGGTTCCCCTTGTAGTGGACAACACCTTTGCCACCCCGATCCTTTGCCGGCCCTTCGAGTTCGGCGCTGACATCGTTACCCACTCTACCTCCAAATATTTAGACGGCCACGCCGTTTCCTTAGGGGGGATGATCGTGGACAGCGGGAATTTTGACTGGGCGGCCAGCGGGAAATTCCCGGAATTCACAACGCCGGATGAGTCCTATCACGGCGTGGTCTACACAGAACGGTTTGGCAAGGCCGCCTTTATTGTCAAGGCCCAGGCCCAGCTGATGCGGGACTTAGGCGCCGCCCCTTCCCCGCAGAATGCGTTCCTCCTCAATCTGGGCATGGAGACCCTCCACCTGCGGATGCCGGCCCACAGCGCAAACGCCCTGAAGGTGGCCCAGTTCTTAGAAAACGACAGCCGGGTCGCCTGGGTCAATTACCCTGGACTGGCCAGCAGCAAATATAAAGACCTGGTGGCTAAATATCTCCCCAACGGCGCCAGCGGCGTAATCAGCTTTGGTGTCAAGGGCGGGAAGGAAGCGGCTATCCGGATGATGGACAATATGAAAGTGGCCGCCATCGTTACCCACGTGGCCGACGCCAGAACCTGCGCCCTCCATCCGGCCAGCACTACCCACCGGCAAATGACGCCGGATCAGCTGGCGGAATGCGGTATCGGGGAGGATTTGATCCGGCTCAGTGTGGGCATTGAAAACCCGGACGATATCATTGCTGATTTAGATCAGGCCCTAAATGCCTGACCCGATTTACGCATTAGAAGAAGATGACATAAAAAATGCGTTCCTTTTCGGAACGCATTTTTTTATTTTCCCGCTTTATTTTACAACGATATTCACCAGCTTGCCCGGCACGGCGATCACCTTTACAATGGTTTTGCCGTCGGTCAGCTTTTTCACCTGTTCGGAAGAAAGGGCAGCGGCTTCCATCTGCCCTTGGTCCAGGCCGGCCGCCAGCAGGATCTTATCCCGGATCTTCCCGTTTACCTGCACAACCACCTCTACTTCGTCGTCCACCGTCTTGGCCGGGTCATATGCCGGCCAAGGTGCGATGGACAGCAGGCCGCCGGTGCCGTACTTTTCCCAAAGCTCCTCGGTCATATGGGGTGCCACTGGATTTAACAGGGTAATCAGGGTTCTGAATTCCCCTGCCGTCACCCGGCCCAGCCGGTAAAAATCATTGACTAGGCTCATCAGCGCCGCAATACCGGTGTTAAATTTCATCCGCTCATAATCCTCGCCCACTTTTTTAATCGTTTTGTGGATCGTCTTTTCCATCTGGGCTGAATACCCCTCATCTGCGGTCAGCATATCCTGCAGGTTCCAAACCCGCTCCATAAATTTATAGCAGCCCTTAAGCCCCTGCTGGGACCACGGCGTAGACTGGTCAAAAGCGCCGATAAACATTTCATAGGTTCGGAACGCGTCCGCGCCGAATTCGTTGACCACGTCGTCGGGGTTGACAACATTTCCTCGGGATTTGGACATCTTCTCGTTATTCTCCCCCAGGATCATACCGTGGGACGTCCGGCGCATATACGGCTCCTTTGTGGGCACTATGCCGATATCATACAAGAACTTATGCCAGAACCGGGAATAGAGCAAGTGCAGGGTCGTGTGCTCCATGCCGCCGTTATACCAATCCACCGGCGTCCAGTAATCCAGCGCTTCTTTGGAAGCTAAGGCGTCGTTGTTGTCCGGATCCGTATACCGCAGGAAATACCAGCTGGAGCCAGCCCACTGGGGCATGGTATCTGTTTCCCGCCGGGCCTTGCCGCCGCAGTGCGGGCATGTGGTCTCAATCCAGTCATATGCCTTTGCCAGCGGCGATTCCCCGTTTTCGCCAGGCTCAAAAGTTTCCAGCTCCGGCAGCTCTAAGGGCAGCTCATCCTCCGGCACAGGCACCCAGCCGCACTTTTCGCAGTATACCAGCGGAATAGGCTCTCCCCAGTACCGCTGCCGGGAGAATACCCAGTCCCGCAGCTTAAAGTTTACTTTCCGTTTACCAATCCCTTCTTTTTCCAGATAATCAATCATGGTCCGGATCGCTTTTTTCACCGGCAAGCCGTTTAAAAATCCGGAGTTAACCAGGTTCCCTTCGGAAACGTCTGTGTAGGCTTCCTTCTGTACATCTTCCCCGCCGGCTACAACTTCGATAATCGGCAGGTTGAATTTCTTCGCAAATTCCCAGTCCCGTTCGTCATGGGCCGGCACCGCCATAATGGCGCCGGTACCGTAAGTAACCAATACATAATCGGAGATCCAAACCGGCAGCTCCTTGCCGTTGACCGGGTTTACAGCGTATACTCCTTCCAGCTGTACGCCGGTTTTCTCCTTAGCCAGCTCCGTGCGCTCAAATTCCGATTTCTTTGCCGCCTGTCTAACATAATTCTGGACCGCGTCCCAATTGGTGATCGAGGGCCGCATTTTTTCTACCAGGGGATGCTCCGGCGCCAAAACCACATAGGTGGCGCCGAACAGGGTATCGCAGCGGGTGGTGTAGACGGTCATCGCATCGCCGGTGGACAGCTGGAACCGTACCTCCGCCCCCTCAGACCGGCCGATCCAATTTTTCTGCTGGGTTTTTACCTTTTCAATGTAGTTCACCTCGTCCAGATCATCAATAAGACGCTGGGCGTAGTCCGTAATTTTCAGCATCCACTGGCTTTTTCGCTTCTGGACTACCTCGCTGCCGCACCGCTCACAGACGCCATTGACGACCTCCTCGTTGGACAGGCCAACCTTGCAGCCCGTACACCAGTTAATGGGCATCTCCTGCTTATAGGCCAGACCATGCTTGAACAGCTGTAAAAAGATCCACTGGGTCCATTTATAATAGTTGGGATCCGTGGTATTCACCACCCGTTCCCAGTCGAAGGAGAAGCCCAGCATTTTCAGCTGCCGGGTAAAATTATCAATGTTCTGCTTGGTTACAATCTTGGGATGAATGTTATTTTTGATGGCGTAATTTTCGGTGGGCAGCCCAAAAGCATCCCAGCCAATGGGATACAGCACGTTATACCCTTCCATCCGGCGCTTCCGGGCGATAATATCCAGCGCCGTATAGCTCCGGGGATGGCCCACATGGAGCCCCGCCCCAGAAGGATACGGAAATTCTACCAACGCGAAAAATTTTGGCTTGTCACTTCCGTTTACAGCATGAAAGCAGCGTTCCGCTTCCCAGCGGTCCTGCCATTTTTTCTCAATCTCCTTGAAATTATAGGTTCCCATTCTCTGTGTCGTCCTTTCTTTATTTCAGCGTAATTTCTACCGGGGCGGCGTCGCTCCACAGCCGCTCCAAATCGTAGAAAGCCCGCGTTTCTTCCAGCATGACATGCACGATAATATCACCGAAATCCATCAAGACCCAGCTTCCGTCCTGATAGCCTTCCTTGTGCCGGGGATGGATCCCAGCCAGCGCCATTTTTTCCTCCGCCTCATCCGCGCAGGCCTTTACCTGCACTGTGGAGGAGCAGGAGCAAATAATAAAATAATCGCCGATGGAGGTCAGGCCGCTGATATCCAGCACCCGAATATCCCTTGCCTTCTTATCATACAGTGCCTGGGCGATCCGTTCCACACGTTCCATCTGTCAGCCTCCTTGTCCATTTCTACTTATTTTACTATATTTTTCCCGGCTTGTCTATATCTAAATCTGATTTTTTATCCAAGCCCGCAGCGCATACCCGTTGGGATGCACCAACGCGCCCTTTTTCAGATTAAATTGAATGGTAGCGTCCACGCAGGCGAAAAGCCCACGGTTCAGATCGGCAAACGCCGCCTGCCGCAGCGCTTCGACTCCGGGATACTGCCGGTTTGGCTCAATCATATCCGCGATATAAATAATTTTCGCCAAATCATCCATTTCCGGCCGGCCCAGGGTATGCCAGCGGATCGCCTCGATAACCGCTGGATCCTCAATCCCAAACCAGCACTTGACCAGCTCCGCCCCCAGCTTAGCATGGATCAGCCCTGGGTTTTCCAGTTCGCAGCGATCCAGCGGGATTTCCAGCTCTTGGCACATTTGGATTTGCAGGGAACGGTCTAATCCCTTGGCGCAGTCGTGCAAAAGCCCGGCCGTCCGCGCCTGGGCTTGATCAACGCCAAATCGTTTCGCAAGGGCCTCCGCTGTATCCCGGACGCCTAAGCTGTGCCGATACCGCCGCGGCTTTAACAGGCCCCGCAGGCGGGCCGTCCATGGTTCCTCCGGATCCGGGTACAGCTGATACCGCCGGATAATCTCCGCCACGGACGCCGGGACATACGCGGAAATATCCGCGCCTGCGGCCGCCAGTGCCCGGATCTCTGTTGAGGAAACCGCCAGCCGCTCCCCGTGGATCAGGCGGATATCCGCCCCGTACTGCCCCCGGAGCCGCCCAGCGTCTGCTTCCGCATCGTATCCCGCCCGGCCGAAAACCAGCAGAATACAACGCTTAAAAATTTCTGCCGGCTGGTACCAGGCGTCCACATAATTTAAAGAATCCGCCCCCAGGATAAAATAGATTTCATCTCCGGGATATGTTTTTTCCAAATGGGCCAGAGTATTGGCCGTATAGGAATAGTCCGCCAGCTTAATTTCGTAATCGCAGGGCTCAAAGCCTGGCTGGCCGTTCAGCGCCGCTTTCACCATCAAATGCCGGAACTTCCCGTCCAGCACCTGCCTGTCCTGTTTATGCGGCGGGTTCCCGCCGGTCATAAACAGCACCCGGTCCAGGCCATATTCCGTCATTGCCGCCCGGGCCAGGGCCAGATGGCCGATATGGATGGGATCGAATGTCCCGCCCATCATGCCGATTTTGGCCATTGCTCTCACCGTCCTATTTCCTTGGCAATTCAATTTTCCTGTTTTTTTCCGCCCGGGCCTGGCGGTACAACACAAATTTGGAACCAATGGCTTGGACAGGCTCCGCCCGCAGCCGGGCCGCGATCTCATCGCAGGCGGCTTTGGTATCCAGCAGGGCCGTTTCTAAAATGTGTACCTTGATCAGCTCCCTGGCCTCCAGGACAATCCCCAGCTGATTAACCAGCTCTTCTGTAATGCCTCCCTTCCCAATCTGAAAAACAGGCTGCGTACCGTTTGCCAGTTTACGCAGATACGCTCTTTGTTTACTTGTGATCATGAAAACAATCCTCTCTATCATTTACTCCGCATCACGGTTGATATACTCCGCGTGGATTTTTGAATATACAATTTTCTGGCTGGAATACAGCCCATAATATCCCGACAGCATGTAGCTGACACTGCAGGCCAGGGCAAAAAACAGAAGCCCCTGGGCGCCGAACACCTCCACGGACAGGGCCAAGGAGGCCAGCGGGCAGTTCACCACGCCGCAGAACAGGGCTACAAATCCGATTGCTGCGCCAAAGCCTGGGTCAAGCCCCAGAAGGCCGCCGGCTGCACAGCCAAAGGTGGCTCCGATAAAAAAGGTGGGGACGATTTCCCCGCCCCGGAAGCCCGAGCCGATGGTCACCGCCGTAAATAGGATCTTCAATATAAATGCGTACCACAAGGCTTTGCCGCCTTGGATGGCCCGTTCTACAACATCCATGCCAGCGCCGTTATAGTCTCCGGAGCGGGCCAGCAAAGTCAGCACGATAATCACGCAGCCGCCGACAGCGATTCGGATATACGGATTTTTCAGCCTGGCCTTTAATATATGCTCTGTGCCATGCATAGCCAGGCAAAATGCAATACTGACAATTGCGCAGAGGATCGAAAGCACCGCCACCTGCCCCACAGATACAGCCGATAACGCGGGCACAGTCTCCAGGCTGTACCGCACCGGCGCCGCGCCGAAATAATCCGCCACCGCATAGGCCGACATAGCGGCAGTCAGGCAGGGCAGCAGGCCGGAATAATAGAACAGGCCGACGCTGATAACCTCCATTGAAAAAATCGTTGCAGTCAAAGGCGTCCCGAATAGTGCGGAAAACAGCCCGGCCATGCCGCACATCACTACTAAATTCTTATCCTTCTCCCCCAGCCTGAACAACCTCCCCACCTGGGAACCGATGGTCCCGCCCAGCTGCAGGGCCGCCCCTTCCCGGCCGGCCGAGCCGCCGAACAGGTGGGTAATTACGGTGCTCACAAAAATCAGCGGCGCCAGGCTGACGGGGACCTGCTCATTGGTCCGTACCGAGGAAATCACGCTGTTTGTCCCGCCATACCCCGTCATTCCCAGCCGGCGATACAGCCAGACGATCAAAAGCCCGCCCAAGGGCAGCAGGCCGATCAGCCAGCGGTGACCGGTACGGACAGCCGTAGCCGCGTCCACACATTGGTGGAACGCGTAACCCACAAAGCCGCAGACCAGCCCGGTCAGCCCGGCGATCAGCACCCAACGGATAAATACCGTGGTATATTTTTTGACGGATTGCACCCCTTGCGCAAATGTTTTCATACCCTCCACCCTTTACGTTATATCAACAAACTGCCGATCTGATAAAATACCGCGGATACGGCCCACGCCACGCCCAGCTGCAGGCCCACCGCCGCAGCTGTCCATTTCCAGGACTCGGTTTCCCGGCGAATGGTAGCGATCGTGGCGATACAGGGGATATACAGCAGGCAGAACAGCATCATCGCATAGGCGTTTAAGGCCGTAAACCCGCTTTGGGCCAAGACACCGGATAGGCTTGCCATGCCAGCGTCCGAAGCGATATTGGAAATACCGTAAAGCACACTCATGCTGGATACAACCACCTCTTTAGCCGCGATTCCGGAGATCAGCGCCACCACAAGCTGCCACTGGCCCAGCCCATTGGGCTTTAACAGCGGCGCCAGGACCCGGCCCGCCATGGCCGCAAAGCTTTCTGACATATCTGAAACCATACCGTGTATCCCAAAATTCAACAAAAACCACAAGATAATCGAAGCGATAAAAATCGTGGTTCCCGCCTTGGTCAAATAATCCTTTACCTTCTCCCAGACATAGATCGCGATAGTGCGGCCATTCGGTGTTTTGTATTCTGGCAGCTCGATCAGCAGCATATTGCTGGACCGTTTCTTGTCAATCCGGCTAATCACCAGTTCTACCAAAATTGCAACCAACACGCCGATAATATACATAGAATACGCCGCCAGCATAGCGTATTTTCCAAAAAACATCGTTGACAGCAGAACATAGATGGGCAGCCGGGCGCTGCAGGACATAAAGGGCGTCACCAAAATGGTCTTCAGCCGGTCCCGCCGGTCCTCCAGAGCCCGGGAAGCCATCACCGCCGGCACACTGCATCCAAAGCCCAAAAGCATCGGGATGAACGCTCGGCCAGA
>CBCTZG010000016.1:0-40921 GCA_965151315.1 uncultured Clostridia bacterium | reverse complement strand
TAACCTCTTTTGAACCACGCGACTATCGCGTGGTTTTCAGTATACAAAAAAAGCGAAACAGTACCTGGTTTCGCTTCAGACTGTCGAAAAAACCGTCCTGCCGCAAGCAGGAAAATAAGAAAACGCGTTCTAAAATGATTGTTTACAAAAAGCCATGCGGGCTTCATCGAGAAACCCGCATGGCTGCCTGCTTTTGCCAAAATGCCCCCTGCCCACCATATGACTGTACGCCGGCAGGAACTTTTACATAAAATTCCCCTTCGTTTTTCAATAGTCTCTCAGCGTGTCGGCTTTATCAACCCGCTGAAACGAAACAGTACCTGTTTCGTTTTTTTGTTTATACGTCATTCCGGATCAGATCCGCATAGGTTTCCCGCTTGATCACCACCCGGGCTTTCCCGCCGGAAACCGCTACCACCGCGGGCTTGGGGATCCGGTTATAGTGGGAGGCCATGGAATAGTTATAGGCGCCGGTGGCCAAAACCGCCAGGGTATCCCCCACCCGGATCTCCGGCATTTTCGCGTCCTTTAAAAGAATGTCCCCGGATTCGCAGCATTTGCCGGCAATCGTCACCGTCTGATCCCGTTTCGCTGCCGCCCGGTCGGCAACAACCGCTTCATATTCCGATCCATACATGATATACCGGGGATTGTCCGTCATGCCGCCGTCTACAGACACATATTTCCGTACGTTTGGAATATCCTTGACTCCACCTACCGTATACAGTGTAATACCCGCCGGCGCCACAATCGACCGGCCTGGCTCCATATAGATGAACGGCGTCTGAATTCCTCGTTCTTCGGCTACAGCCTTGACGCGCTTCGCCACATAGCCGATATACTGGTCATAGGCAATGGGGTCGTCTTTTTCCGTATACCGGATCCCATATCCGCCGCCTAAATTCAGCTCCCGGATCTCCAAGCCCAGCTTGTCCTTTAAATCAGCGACAAAATGCATCATTACTTCTGCCGCCCTGCAGAACGGATCAACTTCAAATATCTGGGAACCAATATGGCAATGCACCCCTGTTACCCGAACGTTCTGCATTTTTACAGCTTTTTGAATCATAGCAAACGCTTCCCCGTTTTCTAACGCCACGCCAAATTTGGAGTCGATCTGCCCAGTCATGATAAAGCTATGGGTATGGGCGTCAATTCCGGGCTTGATCCGAAACATGATTTTCTGCACCTTACCGGCTTTCGCAGCAATCGAATCCAGCGTTTCCAACTCGTAAATATTATCCACGATCACATGGCCTACGTTATTTTCTACTGCCATTTCCAGTTCATCATAGGTTTTATTATTTCCGTGGAAGCAAACCTTGTCCATGGGAAAACCAGCCTGCAGCGCCGTATACAGTTCACCGCCGGATACCACGTCCAGCCCCAGACCTTCCTCTGCCGCAATCCGGCAGGTGAACAATGAACAAAATGCTTTATTGGCATACAACACCAGCCCCCGGCCGTCATAGTCCTTTTCCAGTGCGTTTTTATACAGCCGACAGTTTTTTCGGATCAAATCCTCATCCATAACATACAGTGGCGTTCCATATTCCCTGGCCAGCTCCACCGTATCCACACCGCCGATGGTCAGCCGCCCCTTTTCATTGACATGCAAATTTTCCGATATAAACATTCCGCTTCCACCTTTCCGCCGCGGATTGATTCCGCGTAATTTGATTTAGATATTGAAAAACAGGCAAAAAAGCCCGCTGACCTTCCTGCCTGTTTTTGGATCATGTCCCGTACTGCTCCAGGGCCCGGATCAACTCCGGTGCCGCATCGTCTGTAACACAGCCGCCATGAATGATACACTCCGTCACACCGCTGTCCGACGGAATCTCAAACATAATGTCCGTCATGATTTCTTCAATGATCGACCGCAGTCCCCGGGCGCCGGTATTGCGCTTCAAAGCCTTTTCCGCAATGGCATCAATCGCCTCCGGGTCGAAGGACAGCTTTACGTTATCCAGCCCCAGCAGCACCTGATACTGCTTAATCAGGGCATTTTTCGGCTTTGTAAGAATATCCACCAGGGCCTTTTTATCCAGCTGGTCGAGCTTAGCGATCACAGAAAGCCGGCCGATAAATTCCGGAATCAGCCCAAATTTCAGCAAATCTTGGGGAGCGATCTTCCGCAAAAGCTCGCCTACGTTCACTTCTGTCTTAGAAGCAATCTCCGCTCCAAAGCCCAGACCTTTTTTGCCGATCCGGTCGCCGATAATCTTTTCAATCCCATCAAACGCACCGCCGCAGATAAACAGGATATTGGTGGTATCAATCTGGATAAACTCCTGATGGGGGTGCTTCCGGCCGCCGGTAGGCGGTACAGAAGCCACAGTCCCCTCCAAAACCTTCAGCAATGTCTGCTGTACGCCCTCGCCGCTGACATCCCGGGTAATGGAGACATTTTCAGATTTCCGAGCAATTTTGTCAATTTCATCGATATAGATAATACCCTTTTCCGCAGCCTCAATATCATAATCCGCCGCCTGGATCAGCTTCAGCAGAATATTTTCCACATCCTCGCCCACATAGCCGGCTTCCGTCAGAGAGGTGGCGTCCGCGATCGCAAAGGGGACGTTTAAAATCCGGGCTAAATTCTGCACCAAAAAGGTCTTGCCCGATCCCGTCGGGCCGATCAGCAAAATATTGCTTTTCTGCAGCTCCACATCATCGGTTTTTTCCGTATGCTGGATCCGTTTATAGTGGTTATATACGGCAACAGACAAAATCTTTTTCGCGTCGTCCTGCCCGATCACATATTGATCCAAGACATCCTTGATCTCCTTTGGTTTGGGCAGGTTTTCAGCATCCAAATCGTAAGCGCTCTGCGCGAAATCACCGTCTAAAATCCCGTTGCATAAAGCCACACACTCATCACAAATGTAAACGCCCGGCCCGGAAATCAGCTTTTGTACCTCGTTTTCGCTTTTTCCGCAGAAGGAACAATGCAGCTCTCTATTTTCATCCAATCTTGCCATACCTAACCTGCTTTCCTATATTTTGCTTAATTTTTTTGGGCATGAGAGGTGATGACATGGTCGATCAAGCCATAGGCCTTTGCCTGCTCCGCGGACATAAAGTTATCCCGCTCCGTATCCGCCATGATCACATCCAGCGGCTGTCCTGACCGCTCCGCCAAAATCTCGTTTAAGTGTTGCTTCAGTTTCAGCAGGCGCTCCGCGTGGATTTGGATATCCGTCGCCTGGCCCTGCATACCGCCTAAGGGTTGATGAATCATAATTTCACTGTTGGGCAGCGCATAGCGCTTGCCCTTCGCGCCGGCTGTGAGCAAAAACGCGCCCATGCTGGCCGCCATACCAACACAAACCGTAGATACGTCGCACTTTATGTATTGCATCGTATCATAAATCGCCATACCCGCCGTAACTGAGCCGCCGGGGCTGTTGATATACAGCTGGATGTCCTTATCCGGATCCTTGGCTTCCAAAAACAGAAGCTGGGCAACCACCAGGCTTGCGCTGGCGTCAGTGACCTCTTCCCCCAAAAAGATGATCCGGTCCTCTAAAAGCCGGGAGAAGATATCGTAGCTCCGCTCTCCCCTGCCGGTCTGTTCAATGACCATAGGTACTAAACTCATACCATTCAATCCTTTCAAAATTTATTTGATTTTCGCCTTATTCACAAGCATTTCGATGGTTTTTGTCAAGGCGATTTCCTTTTCTATGTTTTCCATGTCTGCCGGCTGCAGCAGCTCTTTGAGCTTTTCAACCTCCATATTATACTGCTTGCTCATCTCTGCCAGCTTATCGTTGATCTCCTCAGGGTTGGCAGCGATACCCTCCTGTTTGGCAACCTCCTCTAACACCAGGGATACACGGACCTGCTTCTGGGCCTGCTCTTTAAAGCCTTCCCGGAAGCTTTCCTTGGTTGCCCCAGTATACTGCATATACATATCTAGGTTCAGGCCCTGATATGCCAGCCGCTGGGCAAAATCATTAACTAAACGGTCAATCTGCGCCTCGATCATGGCGTCGGGGATATCAATTTCCGCCTCTTCGGCTACCTTATCAATCACCGCGTTTTCTGTTTCGGCCTTAGTTTTATCTTCCGCCGCTTTTTCCAGACGGGTACGGACATCCTTTTTATATTCTTCCAGCGTGTCGAATTCGCTGACCTCAGAAGCAAAGTCATCATTCAGCTCCGGCAGCTCACGAACTTTGATCTCATGGATTTTCACCTTAAAGGTGGCGTCCTTGCCCGCTAAATCCGCCGCGTGATATTCCTCCGGGAATGTTACATTTACTTCTGTATCCGTTTCGCCGGTTTTCCCGATTAGCTGCTCTTCAAAGCCGGGAATAAATGTGCCGGAGCCAATTTCAAGCTCGTAGCCCTCACCCTTTCCGCCTGGGAACGCGACGCCGTCCGCGAAGCCCTCAAAGTCGATTACGGCAATATCGCCGTTTTCAATGGGCCGATCCTCTACAGTAATCAGTCTGGCGTTCTTTTTCTGGGTCGCCTCAATATCCTTGTCAACATCTGCGTCGGTTACAGTATGCTCAATTTTATCAATTGTTATACCCTTATATTTTCCAAGCTTTACCTCCGGCTTCGTCGTCACCAAGGCCGTAAATACAACCGGCTCGCCTTTTTTGATCTCTTCCACATCGATTTCCGGCCGGGCGACAGACTCAACCTCCGCTTCCTTCAAAGCGCTGTCATACGCCTCCGGCAAAACAAAATTGATAGCGTCGTCATAAAAAACCGCTTCTGTGTAATATTTTTCAATAATCGCTCTAGGTACCTTTCCCTTCCGAAATCCGGGCACGTTATATTTCTTGGCGTTTTTCGCGTACGCTTTTTTTATTCCTTCTTCAAATTGCTCCGGGGATACCTCAAATGTTAATTTAACAAGATTTTTTTCTACCTGTTCCGATTTTACAGCCATCCTGTGAAATCCTCCTCTAATGTTAAAAATATTATATGATACGCACTTGTACCATTATTACAATTATAATATTATATCATACTTCTTCGAAATTTCAAGATATAATTTCCAAAATTCATGATTCCTTCATAAATCTATACTAA
This sequence comes from uncultured Clostridia bacterium, assembly GCA_965151315.1. GTDB lineage: Bacteria > Bacillota > Clostridia > UBA1381 > UBA1381 > Avimonoglobus. Next base: position 35,866 of record CBCTZG010000016.1, on the reverse strand, counting down.
TCGCACAATTTCACCGGGCAAAAGTCCAGATAATCGCACGAAACAAGCAAATACCGGACGCCGCGGATCTGGCCGGTCACCGCGCTTTTATGTCCCGCCGCATGAATATGCCCAAATACGCAAATCTTTACGCCATATTCCTCCAAAAGCGCGGTAAACTGGTTTTCCTTTGTTTCCGGGGTTACCGGCGGATAGTGCAAAAACGCGATGATTTCTTTCGGGGAAAGCTTTGCCGCCGCTTCTAATGACAGCCGCAGCCGGGCAACCTCCCGGGCATAAATCTTTTCATCCTCCGTATCCATAGCCACGCTCCAGGCCCAGCCCCGGGTTCCGCACAGGGCGGTTTCCCCGTATAGTACGGCGTCGTTTTGCAAAAAACCAATATCCGAAAATCCATGATTCGTCATAAATTTATCCAGCTTGCTCCGGGTTGTCCACCAGTAATCATGGTTGCCCTTCAGCAGCAGCTTTTTCCCCGGCAGCTGATGTAAAAATAAAAAATCCGCATAGGCCTGTTCCAAATATGTGGCCCAGGAAAAATCCCCCGGCAGCACCACCGTGTCCTCCGGCAAAACCAGCCGCCGCCAGTTTTCTTCCAGCCGTTTGACATAATTTTCCCAGGCCTTCCCAAAGATATCCATTGGCTTATCAATCCCCAGGGGTAAATGCAGGTCCGAAATTGTATATAGCGCCACGGACGCACCTCCTCATCGCTTGTTTATTATACCCGATTTCTTAAAATATGGAAAGGGCTTTTGCCCTTTTGATATAGAAATTTAACAAAATCCACTGTTCTATATTCGCTTTTTCCCCAATATACTAAAACGAATCCACAGGAGGCGTGTAAGAATGTACATAATCAAACTAAAAACCCTTCTATTCGCCGGCTTATTGCTCCTGACCGCTGCTGCGGGCGCTGTTTTCGGCGCTGTAAAAATCCATACCATGACCACAAGCCAGCAGGCCGGCATCCCCGTTCCCATCATTATGTACCACAGCGTTTTAAAAAGCGCAAAGCCCAAGGATCGGTTTGTGATTACGCCCCAGGCGTTCGAGCAGGACCTGCAGTATTTGCGGGAACAGGGATATACCACCGTCCATATGCAGGATCTGATCGACTTTTGCAGCAGCGGCAAAGCTCTGCCGGAAAAACCTGTCGTACTGACCTTTGACGATGGTTTTTTTAATAATTATACCTATGTATATCCGCTTTTACAGGAATATGGCCAAAAAGCCGTAATCTCCATCGTTGGCAGCTACACAGACAGCTATACGGAATCCGGGGACAAAAATCCAAACTACGCTTACCTTTCCTGGGATGAATGCCGGGAAATGGCGGAATCTGGCGTAATCGAAATTGAAAACCATTCTGATTCGTTCCACTCTATTGACACCCGCCGCAGCGGCAGCCGCCGGAATCCATCAGAAAGCGCTGCGGTATATGAGAAAATTTTCAAGGCTGATATTTCCGCCCTGCAGGATAAAATCACATCCCAGCTGGGTAAAACACCAACAACATATACCTATCCCTTTGGCATGGTCAGCCTGGAATCCGTGGCTTATACAAAGGACCTGGGTTTCGCGGCCACCTTATCCTGCGCTGAAGGGATCAACTATCTGACCGGCGACCCGGAGGAGCTTTATTTGCTTAAACGCTGTATCCGGCCTAACAACAAAAGTGTAGAAGAGATTTTCAAAAGCTATCTTTCCTGATCCCGCCGGATCAAAAGACGGATGGCCTCGACGGCGCACCGGATGCTGTCTGTCATATCAAAATTGCTGGGATTCTCCATTCCCTTCCGCTCCCGCTCCGCATTCCACAATACCGAAAGCACCGCCCCGGCGCGGACGCCTCTGGCCAGCGCCGCGCTGAAGATCGCCGCACATTCCATCTCCGAGGTCAGGCAGCCGCAGCGGACATAGCCTTCCCAGGCAGTTTCCAGCATAGTCGCTACCGGCATAGTTTCCGGATGGGTCTCCCCATAAAAGGAATCCTTGCTCTGCACAACGCCCACATGGCATTGATAGGGCTTTCCCGTCAGGATAGATCTGGCGCTTTCGGCCAGCGCTGCCGTCACCCAGAAATCCGCCGCCGCTGGGTATCCGGCCGGCAGGTATTCCCGGCTGGTCCCCTCAGCCCGCACAGCCGCAGAGGCAATGACCAGATCCCCGCCCATAACGTCCTCCCGGATACCGCCGCTGCTGCCAATCCGGATAAAGGTATGGCAGCCGCACCGCACCAACTCTTCTATTGCAATGGCGGCCGACGGCCCGCCGATCCCCGTAGAAACTACGGAAACCTTCTCACCGTTTAAATAACCGGTATATGTTGTATATTCCCGATTTTCAGCAATTTTCTCCCCGTTGTCCAGATGAGCGGCGATTACAGCCACCCGGCCTGGATCTCCCGGCAAAATCACATATTTCCCCACATCGTTTGCTCCAATTTGCAGATGATACTGTCTTTCGGCTGATAAAATGCTCATTTTCTACCGCCCTTCCTTTCATGCTAAACACGCCGGCCATCCCTGCCAATACAGGCCACCGTCCTCAGGTGCGCCAGGCGTCTCTTCTTGTTAACGTCTGTCTTCATCCCATGTGCAACCAGTATACCAGTTCCGGTTATTGCTGTCAATAGTTCGCCCCAAATGCATTGATCTGCGGATAACAATCCCGAAAGCCGCAAAAATTTGTTTTGCAAGGCATATTCAAGGTATAAAAGACCACAGGCTTTTGCCTGTGGTCTTTCCGCAAATCAGACATTATATAAAAGCTCTGTGTACGTTGGAAACGGCCAGCAGTGTTTATCCACCATGGTTTCCAATTCATCGGCAGCCTTGCGCACCCGTACCATTTCCGGGATCACCTTGTTCTGGTAATGCCGGGCCAGGTCAATGGCCTTTTCCAGCCTTGGCTCGTTGGACACCACTGCGTCCAAGGCATTAGTGGCCGCTATCAGCTCCTCGGTGTGCATGCTGATATTTTTCAGCAAATTCAACTCGTTGGGCGCTTCAATCCCCAAATCCAATTTCGCTTTGATGGAACTGTGCACAATATTGGTATATTTCAGACAAGCCGGCAGGATTTCCCGCTTCGCCATCTCTACCATAGTCAATCCTTCAATATGCATGGTTTTGATGTAATCCTCCAGCAAAATTTCATACCGGGACAAGGTTTCCGCCTCCGTCAGCACCTGATGCTTCTCAAACACATGGATTACCTTTTCCGTTGTAAATACCGGCATCGCGTCAACGGTTGTTTTCAGATTCGGCAGTCCGCGCCGCTGAGCTTCCGCCACCCACTCCTCTGAATAATTATTCCCGTTGAAAATAATGCGGCCGTGTTTTTTGATCGTTTCCACAATCATTTTCGGAATTTCCCCCGCCGGGTCCGCCGCCGCTTCCAGCCGGTCCGCAAACTGCGACAAGGCCTCCGCCACGATAGTGTTAATGATCATATTGATCCCGGCGATGGACTGGGATGAGCCTGGCATCCGGAATTCGAATTTATTTCCGGTAAACGCGAACGGAGACGTACGGTTCCGGTCTGTGGCGTCCTTATTGATCACCGGAATGGAATCTACGCCGGTTTCCAAAATTGACACAGTATCGTCAATCGTATTCTGACCGCTGACCAGGGCGTCCAGCACCTGGGTCAACTGATCGCCCAAGAACAAGGATACGATTGCCGGCGGCGCCTCATTGGCTCCCAGCCGATGATCGTTTCCAGCTGTAGCCACCGACACTCGCAGAAGATCGCCATATTCGTCTACGGCCTTGATCACCGCCGCCAAAAACAGCAAAAACTTTTTGTTGGCGATGGGATTTTTTCCCGGTTTGAACAAATTCCGGCCGGTATTGGTACCTAAAGACCAGTTATTATGCTTACCGGATCCGTTAACCCCGTCATAGGGTTTTTCATGGAGCAAACATACCAGCCCATGCCGGGCCGCCACCTTTTTCATTACGTCCATGGTCAGCTGGTTTTGATCGGAAGCCAGATTGGTGGTGGTGAAAATCGGCGCCAATTCATGCTGGGCCGGCGCCGCCTCGTTATGCTTGGTTTTGGCCAAAACGCCCAACTTCCAAAGCTCCTCGTCAATCTCTTTCATATAAGCCGCGACCCGTTCTTTGATGGTACCAAAATAGTGGTCGTCCAGCTCCTGCCCCTTGGCCGGCTTCGCCCCGAACAACGTCCGCCCAGTCAGCATCAGATCCTTTCTTTGCTTAAACAGCTTAGCGTCTACCAAAAAATATTCCTGCTCCGCGCCGGCGTAGGAAATCACCCGGGTCGCGTCTGAATCTAAAAATTTCAAAACCCGGAGCGCCTCCCGGCTTACCGCTTCCGTTGCCCGCATCATGGGGGTTTTTTTATCCAAAACCTCTCCGGTATACGAGAAGAACGCGGTTGGGATAAAGAGAGAATTATCCTTGACAAAAGCAAACGATGTAGGGTCCCAGGCGGTGTAGCCCCGGGCCTCAAAGGTGGCCCGCAGCCCGCCGGACGGAAAACTGGAAGCGTCCGGCTCGCTGACGATCAGCTCTTTCCCGGAAAATTCCATAATCACCCGGCCATCTGCCGTGGGCGCGATAAAGGCGTCATGCTTTTCCGCAGTCGTGCCGGTCATCGGCTGGAACCAGTGGGTATAATGGGTAGCGCCCTTTTCAATCGCCCAATCCTTCATGGCGTTGGCAACGACCTCCGCAACGCCCGGATCTAAGGCCGTCCCCTCCCGAATCGTCCGCTCCAGCGACCGGAACGTCTCCTTTGGCAGCCGCTCCTTCATCACCAGCAGATTAAATACATTCGACCCAAAAATTTCCGATACTCCCATGGCAATTCTCCCTCCGCTATGGACGCAAGGCGCCGGCTGATGTGCCTGCCGCACCTCTTTTTCTATCCAATCTAATGGAATTTATTATATCAATTCAGAAAAAAATTGTCAATATCATTTTCCCCGATTCCGACAACACTGTAAGATCCTATGATTTCACAGGCAACGACAATTTGGATTTTAGTGATTTTTCAAAAGTTCCAGAATACATTGCCGGCACAACCCCGGATCCAGGCCTACGCCGCCCCGGCGCATGATCTGTCCCATTAAAAAGCCAATAATTTTAGGGTTCCCCGCCTGATATTCCGCCGCGGCCTTTGGATTTTCCGCAACAACCGCCTCCGCCAGTTCCCGGATCTTGGCCGGATCTTGGTTATCTAAAATTCCGCGGGACCGGGCGATCTCAGCTGGATCACCCCCCGCCCGGCACAAGGTCTTCAAAATATCCTTCCCGGCATTATTCGTTATTTTTCCTTCTTGACAAAGCCTTATCAGATCGGCAAAGGCCACAGGGGAAAGCGGTATTTGCGAGATCGGCTTGCCCAATTCATGCAGGTTCCGGTTTAATTCGCCGGTCATCCAGCCGGCCAGAGCCGTTTTACAGGCCGGGTATGCTGCCGCCGCCTGGTCATAAAAGTCCGAAAATGGACGGTCTGCGGTTAGCAGTCTGATTTGCTCCGCCGGCAATCCGTCCGCCTGATACCGGCGCCGCCTGTCTTCCGGCATCTCCGGCATTGCCCGGCGAATAGCCTCAATCTCCGCCTTGGAAATCATTACCGGGGGAATATCCGGCTCTGGGAAATACCGGTAGTCCCGAGCCTCCGCCTTAGCCCGCATAACCTGTGTGACCCCCTTCTGCTCGTCAAACCGGCGGGTCTCCTGGGGGACGGGCTGCCCCGCATCCAAAAGCTCCCCCTGCCGTTTCTCCTCAAATGCAATCGCCCGCCGGATGGACCGCAGGGAGTTCAGATTCTTGATTTCCGCCCGGTTCCCCAAGGCAGGCGCATCCGCAGGCATCCGGGAAATATTCACATCCACCCGCAGGGACCCCTGCTCCAGCCGGGCGTCACAGACGTCCGTATACCGCAGCCGCAGGCAGACCTCCTCCACAAACCGACATACCGACTCCGCCGTCTTAAAATCCGGCTCGGTAACAATTTCGATCAGCGGCACACCGCAGCGGTTATAGTCCACCAGGGTATCCTGCTCCCCATGGATCAGTTTCCCGGCATCCTCCTCCAGGTGGATCCGCTGAATCCCAATGTCCATCATCCGGCCATCTTCGCAGATAGGCTGAAAAAACTGGGTGATCTGATAGGCCTTTGGCAAATCCGGATAAAAATAATTTTTCCGGTCAAAGGCAGAGTATGGATTCACCCGGCATCCCAGCGCCAGCCCGGCCCGCGTGGCCAGCATCACGGCTTCCCGGTTCAGCACGGGAAGTGTGCCGGGCATGCCCAGGCAAACCGGGCAAACCCGCTGGTTGGGCCGGCCGCCAAATTCGTTGCTGCATTTGCAAAAAATCTTAGACTTTGTTAACAGCTCCGCATGGATTTCCAGTCCAATCACTGTGGTATATTTCATATTTCCGCCTCCCGCCGTACAAAGGCCCGCTCAAACGCGTCTGCCGCGCCGATCAGTAAATTTTCTGAAAACGCCGGCCCGATCAGGCTCATACCGATAGGCATTCCCTGTTCATCATAGCCGCACACCGTGGAAATCGCGGGCAGACCCGCCAAATTCACCGGCGCCGCGCAGAAATCATCCATATAATTTTTTACCGGCGGCCGTTCCGCCTTGGGATACGCCGCGGTAGGCGCCGTCGGGGTCAGCAGCAGGTCGCATTGTTCAAACTGCCGCGCGAATTCCCGAATAATCCTTGTCTGGATCCGGGCGGCGTTCTGATAATAATCTGCGTAAAATTCAGCGGACAGCGCGTAATTCCCCAGCAATATCCGCCGCTTGACCTCCCGGCCAAACCCAGTCTCCCGGGTTTGGCGCAGCTGGCCGGCAAAGCCGTCCCCAGACGTTTCCCGGAAGCCGTAACGCAGACCGTCATACCGAGCTAAATTAGCCGCGGCTTGGGCCGAGGACAACAGGTAATAGGCGGGTACGGCATATTCTAAAGAAGGCATTGCCGTTTCCACCAAAACACAGCCCTGTTCCGCGTAAAACTGGGCTGCCCGCAAAACAGCCTCCCGCACGGCAGGAGCCGTGCTACTCCCATAATATTCCGCCGGCGTACCGATCCGCAGTCCCCGGATACTCTTCCCCAGCCGTTCCAAGGGATTGACCGTGGGTTTATTCCAGGTCGTCATATCCTTCTGATCCCGGCCGGCAATCTGGGCCAATACCATTGCGCAGTCCTCCGCAGACTTGGCAATGACGCCAATTTGATCCAGGCCGGAGGCAAACGCCACCAGCCCAAACCGGGACACTAGCCCATAGGTCGGCTTCAGCCCGGTGACGCCGCAGAAGGCGGCCGGCTGTCGGACAGAACCGCCGGTATCGGAGCACAGCGCCGCTGGACACAAATCTGCGGCCACTGCCGCTGCCGCACCGCCGGAGGATCCGCCGGGCACAAAATCCGGATTATACGGATTGCCCACAGCGCCGAAATACGATGTCTGGCTTCCGCTGCCCATCGCGAACTCGTCCATATTCGTTTTTCCCAGCAGAACCGCCCCGGCAGTCCTGTCTATCACCGCAGCGTTATAATCCGGCACAAAATCCGCTAAAACCCGTGAGCCGCAGGTTGTAGGGATCCCCTTCGTACAGATATTGTCTTTAACGGAAATTGGTATTCCGTCCAGCCCGCCGGCAGCCCCCGCCTGGATTCTTTCTTGTATGACCGCGGCCTGCTTCTGGGCTTGTTCCTCTAAAACCGTAATATAGCTATTCAGCCTGGGCTCCGCCCGGCGGATCCGTTCCAAAAACACCGCCGTCAGCTCCGGCGCGCTGATTTCCCGCCGGTCCAGCTTTTCTCTCATTTCTCGAATCTTCATCTGTACGCCCCTTATCCCAGCATTTTAGGGATGCGGAAGGTCTGGTCCGTCTCCGGGCTCCGGCCGGGCTCGTCCTGCCGCAGGCTCCCGTACGCCACCGGTGTCTGCCTGTAAGCTTCCGCTGCCCCGCCCGCCGCCTTTACCTTATCCATCAGCCGGATGATCTCCTCCATTTCCCCGGCCAGCGCCGCAAGTTCCTCTTCCGGGCATCCGAGCCCCGACAGCTCCGCCAAATGCCGCATTAACTCCATGTCCATGATCACTTTCTCCTTTGCAAAAAAGCGCAATGCCCAAGCACCGCGCCAAAAATATTATTCCACAATTCCGCCGCCCAGCACATAATTCCCGTCATAAAACACAACAGACTGTCCCGGCGTAACCGCCCGCTGGGGCTTTATAAATTCCAGCTGTCCCCGGCCGTCCTCCAGGGGATAAAAAACCGCGTCCTGGGGCGGCGCCTGATACCGAACCTTTGCCTGAAGCTCCATAGGCCCATCCGGGGCCTGTCCGGAAATGAAATGCACCTCCTGTGCTGTCAGCACCGGAAAAAATTCCATGCCCCGTTCTCCCAAAACAAGGGTATTGTCCGCCGGATCCATCCGCATAACAAACATGGGCCGGCCATACGCGCCGATCCCTTTTCGCTGGCCGATGGTATAATATAAAAGTCCTTTGTGGGTCCCGATCACATTGCCGTTTGTATCTAAAATCTTGCCGGGCTTTGGTGTGATTCCAGTCTGTTTTAAAATAAACCGGGCATAATCGCCGTCTTGCACAAAGCAAATATCCATGCTGTCCGGTTTTTGGGCTACCGGCAGCGCCAGCGCCGCCGCCTTTTGCCGCACCCATTCCTTATCATAGTCTCCCAACGGCATCAGCGTATGCGCCAGCTGCTCCTGCGTAAACTGATATAAAAAATAGCTCTGATCCTTATTCTTGGCCGGACTTGCCTGGAGCCGGTATTTCCCGTTTTCCATCAGAATCCTTGCGTAATGCCCCGTAGCGATATAATCCATCCCCTGCGCCAGGGCCCAGTCCAGCATAGCGCCGAATTTTAAAAACCGGTTGCAGGCTATGCAGGGGTTGGGGGTTTGGGCTGCCAGATAGGTCTGGATAAAGTAATCCACTACCTTTTCCCGGAACAGCGCCTGGAAATCCAGCCGGCAAAAGTCGATTTCCAGCTTTTCGCAGACGCGCCGGGCGTCCGACTCAGCCTTGCCGCCATCCGGCCAAAGCTGCATGGTAGCGCCGGTAACCTGATAGCCTTGCTCTTTTAAGAGCGCTGCCGCCACAGAGCTGTCCACACCGCCGCTCATGCCGATCAAAACCTTTTTCATGTGCATCTCCCCCATCAGAAAAACAAGTGCTCCACCAAAATCTTAATACCAATTAGGATTAAAACGGCGCCGCCGGCAATTTCCGCTTTATTGCCGAATAAATCACCAAACTTATGGCCGATATAAATTCCCGCGAAAGAAAAAACAAAGGCTACAAATCCGATCACACCAGCGGCATATAAAATGAACACATTCATAGTAGCGAAGGTCACGCCTACAGCCAACGCGTCGATGCTGGTTGCAATGGCCAGCAGGGTTAGTACCTTCAGCCCCAGGGGATTGCGGACTTCCACCTCATCCTCTTTTTTCCCCAAGGCCTCCCAGAGCATTTTCCCGCCGATAAACCCCAGCAGGATAAAGGCAATCCAATGATCGCAGCTCTGAATATACCGGGCAAATGCACTGCCCAGCAGCCAGCCCAGACATGGCATCAAAAACTGGAAGCCGCCAAAAAAGACGCCTACCTTCAGCGCCTTTCCCGGCGTAAGCCGCTTTAGGACGATCCCATCGGTAATCGCTACGGAAAACGCGTCCATTGCCAGGCCAACCGCAATTAAAAATAACGTAGCAAAGTCCATCCGAAACCTCCGGTTACTGCTTCAGATCCGATTTTAACGCCGCATACTCCTGTCCCTGATAATGCAGCTTTCCTTCAAAATCATCAAAAACAAAATTCCCATTTTTAATGTCGTAAATATACTGCCGCTGAAACTTTTTCATTTTTTTGTTTTCACCGGTATACGTTTCCGTAATAACCAATTCTTCTTCAACGGCCCCATCATTTTTCGTTGTTTTCACGATCTTCGCGTCGGAAATGTCAAAGCCGTTATGGAAAATTGTTGGGTAAAATACATCCTGCAGCACAGCCACATCGCCTGTAGTGGCTGCTTCCAGCTCATCCTCATTGAAAAACGGGTCTAAAACTTCGCCGCCATCGTCTCCCAGCACCGGCTCCAGTTGCTGCAGCATTCTGCTATAATCCGGCTTGGCGATCTTCTCCATCTGGGAAAGCTCTAAAACCGGCTTTTCCAGCATTTCTACGATTTGCCGGGCCTTGTCGATCTCAAAGGCTGTTTCTTCCTTCCGTTCGCCAAAGTCTGCGCTGCAGCCCGCCGTAAGACCAAACAGCAGCGCCATTGCCAATACGATAATTTTTTTCATCAATCTGACTCCTTCTTCAATTTTGTTTCTATCGGGTTTCCATCCGCTTATCCCGGGTCATCAGATCATTTACCGCGTCGCCCGCCGGCTTTCCCGCAAACAGGATCTGATAGGCTTCGTTCACGATGGGCATTTCCACCTGATATCGCTTACTTAAATCATATGCGGCCTGGGCCGTATTTACGCCTTCTACCACCATATGCACCTCGTCCAGGGTTTCCTGCAGCGTTCTTCCCTGTCCTAAAAGAAAGCCCGCGGCACGGTTCCGGGAGTGCTTGCTGGTGCAGGTAACGATCAAATCCCCTACGCCGGACAGTCCTGCAAAGGTTTCCGGGGCCGCGCCCATAGCCACACCAAGCCGGGTGATTTCCGCCAGCCCCCGGGTCATCAGCGCCGCCTTTGTGTTATCGCCGTAGCCTAAGCCATCAGAAATTCCGGCGCATAGGGCAATCACATTTTTCAGCGCGCCGCCTAGCTCTACACCGATTACATCTTCCCCGGTATACACTCGGAACACAGGATCCATAAAGATATTCTGGATAAATGCAGGCAATCCCGGCTCTGCGGAAGCCACCACATTGGTGGTAGGCAGTCCCGCGCTGACTTCTTCCGCGTGGGACGGTCCGCTCATCACCGCGATTTTCGCCTGGGGGATCTCCGCCCCATATACCTGGGAAAGCCGCAGCAGGCTGCCGTTCTCCAGGCCCTTAGAAATATTTAAAATCGGCTGGCCCCGCTGGACAAACGCCCCCAGCGCCTTTGCCGTAGTCCTGGTGGCCGGGCTGGGCACAGCGGCCACAATCAATTCCGCCCCAGCAACACACGCGGCCATATCGTGCGTACAAGCAATCGCCTCTGGGAACGGCCGCCCCGGCAAAAATTCTTTATTTTCCCGATCGGCCGCCAATCGGTCGGTTTCCGCTTGCTGCCAGCTCCACAAGGATATTTGGTTCCCTTTTTTCGCCAACAGGATCGCAATGGCCGTCCCCCAGCTGCCGGATCCAATTACAGCAATTTTCATATAAGCCTCCTTACTGCGGTTTTGCAGGATCGACGATCTTATCCTTTTTCTTTGCAAATAATTTGTTTTCCGTGCCATTGAGCAGACGGCGGATATTGGCATGGTGCTTCACAATCACCAGCACACCCAACAGGATGGCCACCAGCAAATACGCAGCATTCCATCTGCCGCTGCCGGCCATAAAGGCCGCCAAAGCTGCCGGATATACGATTCCGCCTGCTATAGAGCCCAGAGAGACGTACCGGGAAAGCACCATGATCAGCAATGACACAACCGCCACAATCAAACCAATGCGCCAGTCAAAAATCAACATCACACCCAAGCTCGTGGCTACGCCCTTTCCGCCCCGGAATCCAAAGAATATCGGGAAATCATGCCCCAGCACCGCAAAAAAACCGGCAAAATATTTCAGATTGCCAAATAGGAATGTACGTTCAAAGGCAGTCAATGTACTTCCATTCAAAAATTTTACCACCGCCCAGTCCGCGATCCAGGCGATCAGCACTGCTAAAATCCCCTTGCCTACATCAAACAAAAGCGTAGCGGCAGCGGCTTTTTTTCCATGCACCCGCAGCATGTTGGTGGTACCGGCATTGCCAGAACCCTCTGTCCGGATGTCCTTGCCGGTGAGCCGGCGGGAAATTAGGATCGAGCTGGAAATGCTCCCCAGCAAATAACCAATCACGGCAATTAAAATCAACAGAATGTACAGCATGATACTCCCCCTTTAATCTTTTTTCTTCTCCCGGATAATAAACCGAATCGGCGTACCTTCAAATCCAAAAGCCTGCCGGAGTTGGTTTTCAATAAAGCGCAGGTACGAATAATGGAACAAATCCGCGGAATTTACAAATAAAACAAACGTCGGCGGCGCGGCGGAGGCCTGCGTCCCATAGTAAATCTTCAGCCGTTTTCCCTTATCCGAAGGCGGCTGCTGCTTGGCGGCAGCCTCGTTTAAAAGATCGTTAAGCATACCAGTGGTAATCCGCCGCTTATGCTGCTGGTTCACCAGCTTAATTTCTTCTAACAGCTTATCCACCCGCTGGCCGGTCAGAGCCGAAATGAATACAATTTTCGCGTAAGCCATATAGGCAAATTCTTCCTGCACCCGCTGACGAAACGCCTTCATGGTCTTATCGTCCTTTTCCACACTGTCCCACTTATTGACCGCAATGATGCAGGCCTTTCCCTGTTCGTGGGCGTAACCAGCAATTTTAGTATCCTGCTCAGTGATCCCCTCGTTTGCATCCAGCATGATCACACATACGTCGCTGCGGTCAACTGCCGCCAGGGAACGGACCACACTGTACCGTTCCACGCTTTCATTTTCGATTTTTTTCCGTTTGCGCATGCCGGCGGTGTCAATGAACAGGTATTTATCCCCATTTTTTTCATATCGGGAATCAATGGCGTCTCGAGTGGTACCGGCAATGCTGGACACGATCACCCGTTCCTCCCCCAGGATCTTATTGATCAGGGAGGATTTTCCCGCGTTGGGCCTGCCGATCACCGCCACCTTGATCTCGCCTGTTTCCTCCTCCGTCTCTGCGTCCTCCGGGAATTGGGCGGATACTTGGTCTAAAAGGTCGCCAACGCCCAAGCCGTGGGTAGAGGATATGGCGATGGGATCGCCCAGCCCCAGGTTATAAAATTCATAAAATTCCATGGGCGGATCGCCGATATTATCCACCTTGTTAACAGCCAAAACGATTTTCTTCTTAGCCTTCAAAAGCATGGCCGCCACGTCCTGGTCGTTTGCGGTCACGCCGTCCTTCACGTTTACCATCAGGATCACTACGTCCGCCATAGCGATGGCCAGCTCTGCCTGACGGCGCATCTGCACCAGGATTTCATCCTTGCTCTGGGGCTCGATCCCACCGGTATCAATCAGCGTAAAATGTTTGTCCAGCCAGCTTACGTCGGCATAGATCCTATCCCGGGTTACGCCGGGAGTGTCCTCAATAATACTGATCCTCTGGCCGGAAATTTTGTTGAACAACGTAGATTTCCCTACGTTGGGCCTGCCTACGATCGCCACAAATGGTTTCATTTTTTTCTCCGTTTCCGTGCTTATAGTAGTGAAAAATCCAGTTCTTCTCCCAGCACTTTTTCTATAAATTCATATCCGTCGTTGGATACGGTAGTAATTTTCATTTCCAGGGCCGCTTCCGCTTCCCCCAGGGTAACATCGTCTAAAAACACATCCTCCCCGTCCCGGAGCATCACCTCCGGGATCAGCAGGCAATCCGCCTTCGGTTTATCTTTGATCTGCCGGATCAGGTCCCTGCCGGTTACTAATCCGGCAACAGTTACGCCCCCGCCGAAAAAATCATTTTTCACAGGATATACCGCCGTCCGTACGCCCGGGGCCTTTTCCTGGACCCTTGCCGCCAAATCCGCGATAAACGGCCCGGCCAGCTCACCCGTGGCAAGCGTCACGCTGCGGCTCCGTTTTCCCGGCTGGATCAGGCGAAGCCCGGCTTCAAATTCCTCCGCCATGCTGGCGATCAGCCCAACGCCGTTCTCCAGCTGGGGAAAGCCCTCGTAGCTTTCCGCTTCCGGAATCGGCAGGCCGGCGTTTAAGTAAAATTCATCAGATAGATACACCAAACGTGTTCCCAGCGTTTCCAAGAGCCGCGCCTGCCACGCCGTTACCTGGCGGACTGCCGCCGCCGCACTTTCCGGGTCAAAGGGCTGAAGCGGGCAAAGGTTCTCCCGGTACCGGGTAAGCCCCACCGGCACCACCGACAGGCTTTCCACATAGGGCGCCAGCGCTGCCAAATCCAGGATTGACCGGTCCAGCTCCAGGCCGTCGTTATAGCCCGGGCAAAGCACGATCTGGCAATTCATATAAATTCCGTTTGCCGCCAGCTTTTGCATCGTCTGATAGATCGTCCCGGCATTTTTATTATTGAGCATCTGCCGGCGCAGCGCCGGATTTGTGGTGTGGACGGAAATATTGATGGGCGAGATCCGCATCCGGATCATCCGGTCGATCTCATGGTCGTCCATGTTGGTTAGGGTCACATAGTTCCCCTGCAGAAAGGAAAGCCGTGTATCATCATCTTTAAAATAGACAGTTTCCCGCATCCCCTTGGGCAGCTGGTCAATAAAGCAGAAAATGCATTTGTTTCTGCAGCTTTGGGGTTCGTCAATGAGGCCGCTTTGGAACGTGATTCCCAGATCCGCATAGTCGTTTTCAATAATCACACGTTCTATAGCGCCGCCAGTCTTTTGGATTTCCAGCTCCACTTCGTACTCAGCGGTAAGATACCGGTATTCCAGAATATCATAAAAATCACTGCCGTTGATAGACAAAAGCTGGTCACCGGCCTGAATCCCCGCCGCTGCTGCCGGAGAACCCGGCTCCACATATGCAATTTTCGTATTTACCTTTCGCATATCTGCCTCCGTAACTATAAAAAACCGCACAATATATCATAACTTATATTTTCCCATAAATTACCGAAATAATCAAGCCCTTTTTGAAAATTTTTTATGGCTGCCCTGGGCATCACGCTGTCAGAGTTTTTCACGCCCATTGATTTCACAGACACAGATACCTGAATCCAAAATACAGCATGAAAAAAGGCAGCGGCATTCCTGCCCCCGCAAGCTCCGCACGGGGCTCTAAAATGCCGCTGCCTGATTTTCTGCTTACTGTTTCGGATCGTCCTTGATCAGTTCTTTCAAAGAGGTTGCCAGGCCAGCCAGGCTCTGGATCTCAGACGGAATAATAATTTTTGTCGCTTTTCCGTCCGCAACCTTTTCCAGGCTTTCCAGAGACCGAATGGCCACATAGGCCTCGGAAGGATTGGATTCGTTGATCCTGCGGATACCGTCGGCAATCGCCGTCTGTACAGTAAGAATCGCTTCCGCTTCACCCTCCGCTTCGCGGATCGCCGCCTGCTTTTTCGCCTCAGCCCGCAAAATCGCCGCTTCCTTTTCCCCTTCGGCCATCAGGATAGCGCTCTTTTTCTCCCCCTCGGCCCGGAGAATGGATTCACGGCGTTCACGCTCCGCTTTCATCTGCTTTTCCATCGCGTCCTGGATCTCCCGGGGCGGAATGATATTTTTCAGCTCAACCCGGTTGATCTTGATCCCCCAGGGGTCTGTAGCCTCATCTAAGATCGCCCGCATTTTTGTGTTGACCGTATCTCTGGAGGTCAGGGTTTCGTCCAGCTCCAGATCACCGATAATATTCCGAAGAGTCGTGGCCGTCAGATTCTCAATGGCCATCATTGGCTGCTCCACGCCGTAGGTATACAGTTTCGGGTCCGTAATCTGATAGTAAACGACGGTGTCGATTTGCATGGTGACGTTATCTTCCGTAATTACCGGCTGGGGCGGGAAATCTACAACATGCTCCTTGAGGTTCACCTTTTTGGCAATCCGGTCAATAAACGGCACCTTGACATGGAGCCCCACCCCCCAGGTAGCACGATAGCCGCCGAACCGCTCAATAATATACGCGTGGGCCTGGGGGACGATTTTAATATTTGCAATCACTAAGATAATCAGCAGAATCAATAAAATAATTAAAAACAGCATCTTCAATCTCCTTTTCTCACAATCAATTTTACGCCTTCAATCCGCTCGATCGTCACGATTTCACCCTCGGGAATCCGCTCCCCGCCAGTGCTGCGCACAGACCAGGTCACGCCGTTAATTTTGGCCGCGCCGGTCTCTGCCAGATTATCTACCGCTTCCGTGATCATAGTTTTTGTCCCCAGCAGGCTGTCCGCGTTGGTCCTTTCTTCCTTTGCCGTCCGCATTTTCCGGACAAACGGCTTTGTCACAATCAGCAAAAGGCCGCTTACCGCCGCAAATACAATTAGCTGCAGCCAATTGTCCGCGCCGCAAAGATACGCCACCAGCCCGCCCACAGCGCCGCCGGCAAACCAAATGCTGACCATCTGCACCGTCGCCATTTCCAGCACGGCAAAGGCTACGGCCAGCACAGTCCACAAAATCCCCATACACCTCACCACCATAAAAAGATTCGTAATACTACGTTATTGCCATTATAACAAATATATGCATTATTTGCAAGTTTCAAATTGATGACAAGAATATTATGATCCCTTAATATAAGCGCACAGGAACCCGTTTCCGGGCAATGATCGAGTCCTCCGTCACCCGGCAGTCAACAGCCAAAATCCGGACGCCCCGCTGGGCCGCCGCAGTTAAGGCGTCGGCAAAGGCCGGATGGGTTTTCCGGTTGGGCGCGAAAAACGCTGCGCCCTGCATTTGGATCACAAAAATCAAATACGCCGCATATCCGTTTTCCACACAGTCACACAGCTCCAAAACATGCTTGACCCCGCGCTCTGTAGGGGCATCCGGGAAAAACACGGCGCCATCCTCTTCCAGGGTGACGCCTTTGACCTCCGCAAAAATTTTTTCCCGGCTGGTCTCTAAATAAAAATCAAATCGGGAATTTTTATAGGTTTTCTCCGAGCGAATCTCTTCAATTCCTGACAGGAACCCGCCGGCTTCCGCCCACTCCCGGAATACAGCGTTGGGGATCTGGCTGTCCATATTGATTAGTCGTTCTCCCTTATAGACGGAAATCAGGTCATATTTCGTTTTTCTGCTTTTATTTTCTGCTTTTTGCACATAAATATCCGCCCCTGGCAATAATAGCTCCCGGCACCGGCCAGTATTTTTTACATGGCACAGGCACGTCTCTCCGCCGGTTTTGATCTCCGCGATAAAGCGATTGGGTCTGGATAAAAATTTTGCCGGATAAATATTGGAATACTGCATAGGCGCCTCCGTTGTGCCTTCATTAGTATATCCATTGTAGCACAAATATAAAATGGAATCAAGAAAAACTATTGACAAACATATGTTTGTATGATATGATAAAGAAAAGGAGATGGAAACGATATGGAATGCATGGATAAGCTCAAAATCCTGGCGGACAGCGCGAAATACGATGTGTCCTGCTCCTCCAGCGGCTCAAGCCGGAAAAATACCCCGGGCGGCATCGGCAGCGCCGCGCCCATGGGGATCTGCCACAGCTTTTCCGGCGACGGACGCTGTATTTCCCTCTTAAAAATCCTGCTGACCAATTACTGTATTTACGACTGCCAATACTGTGTCAACCGGGTTTCCAACGACGTACCTCGGGCGGCGTTTACGCCCCGGGAGGCGGCGGAGCTGACCATCCAGTTTTACCGCCGCAATTATATCGAGGGGCTCTTTTTGAGCTCCGCCGTCGTAAAATCGCCGGACGATACCATGGAGCGGATGATCCAGTGTCTTTCCATCCTGCGGCATGAGTACGGCTTTAACGGCTATATCCATGCGAAAACTATCCCTGGCGCGTCGCCGGAGCTGATATCGCGAATTGGGCTGTTAGCGGACCGTACCAGCGTCAATATCGAGCTGCCCAGCAATGATTCCTTACAGGCCTTTGCGCCCCAAAAAACAAAAGCCGCCATTCTCCGGCCCATGGGACAGCTTAGTGCCTCCATCGCCCAAGCCCGGCAGGAGCTTGCGGTCTATCAGCATGCCCCGGCGTTTTCCCCCGCCGGGCAAAGTACGCAGATGATTATTGGGGCTACACCGGAAACAGATCACAAAATCCTGACGTTATCGGAACAGCTTTACCAGCGATATGCCTTAAAACGGGTTTACTATTCCGCCTATATCCCTGTGGGCACGAATCCGCTGCTGCCGGTAACAGCCCCGCCGCTTCTGCGCGAGCACCGGCTGTACCAGGCAGACTGGCTCCTGCGGTACTACGGCTTTACCGCCGGGGAGCTGCTCAGCGCGGAGCATCCCAATTTCAACAATCTGATCGATCCCAAATGCGACTGGGCACTGCGGCATAAGGCGCTGTTCCCTGTAGAAATCAACCAGGCGCCCTACCAAATGCTCCTGCGCGTCCCCGGGCTGGGGGTGCGCAGCGCACAGAAAATTGTCCGCGCCCGACGTGTAGCTAAGCTGCAATTCGCAGATCTGAAAAAAATGCGCGTTTCCCTAAAGCGGGCCAAGTATTTTATCACCTGCGGCGGCCGGACGTATCAAAACCTCTGGATCCGGGAGGAGCTGGTGACCCCTATGCTGCTTGCCGGCGGCGGATACAGCCAGATCGGCCTGTTTGATGAAACGCCGTCTAAGGAGGATTTTGTGAAATGTCTGACCGGCGAGATGTAATTTATGTTTATGACGGTACCTTTGACGGCTTGCTGTCAGCCGTTTTTGAAAGCTATGCCAGCCGCCGGCTGCCCGCGGCAATCGTTGAAAATGAACATGTACAGGAAAACTTTTTATATGCCTACCAAACAATCCTGACCGATACAGCGAAAGCGCGGCGGGTATCTGCGGCGGTGGAAAACAAAATTTCAGCCCAGGCCCTGCAAACCCTCTACTACGCCTTTCTATCCAACGTCCCAGAGAAGGGCCGGCTCTGCCTGGACTATATCCGGGCCGGCTTCCGGCTGGGCAGAGAGCTTGACCTGCACCTGCAGCTGGACTGTGTAAGCAAATTGCAAAACGCCGCCCTCCAGGTCAAGAACGAAACCCATCAATACCTTGGCTTTGTGCGGTTCGCGGAACTAGAGGGCGGTGTGCTTTACAGCGGGATCCAGCCGAAAAACCATGTGCTTCCGCTGCTTTCCGCCCACTTTGTCCGCCGGCTTCCGCAAAATCCATGGATGATCCACGATACCAACCGCCGGCTGTGCCTGGTCTATAACGGCCGGAGCTGCTATATTACCCCCACAGACACCATACCCAAACTCCGGTATTCTGATGGCGAGGGGCAATACCGGCGGCTTTGGAAGCTTTTTTACGACACCGTGGAAATCCAGGCGCGGCACAACGAACGCTGCCGGATGAGCCATATGCCAAAGCGGTTTTGGAATAACCTGCCGGAGCTGAATCAGCCGGCCGACTGACCATTCCGCCGCATATAGAAATGGGTACCGCCTTTCATTTTTCCGGCGATACCCAGCAGCCGGCCCTATCCCGCCGGTTATAATTTTTTAGCAAAACAAATAATCCGGTTTGCCTCTGTAAAACCCAGGGCCTTGTGGAACCGAAAACCGGTGTCATTATTCATTTCGCAATCGCTTGCGAATTCCTTACATCCATTCTCTCTTGCCCATTTTTCACATTCCGCCGCCAGTTCTCTGCCATATCCTTGATTGCGGGATTCCGCCCTGACAAAAATCCCTTCCAGATACCCCACAGGGCTGGTCTGGGTTCCTTCCACATAGTCATGCCGAAGCTGGCACTGCGCAAAACCAACGGGAGTATCCTGTTCATACAGCAGAAAAAACTGTGTGCCGTCCTTTTCAATAACTTCTGAGAATTCCTGGATCAAATCGCCCGCAGAATGGCCCCTCCAAAGCATAACTGCTAAATCCGCGATCGTGCCAGCATCACTGATCCCAGCCTTTCGGATCATCTTAATCCCTCCAAATCCTGCTTTTAGCATAAACTGCAAGATCTCTATTTCTTTCTTGTCAAAACCTTCACATCATAGCCGTTCAACGGCAAAGCCCCAGGGACGATATTGCCGGTCTCCAGTTCTGTAAATTGCCCTTTCAGATGCACAGACACGGCCTGCCCGGAATAATTTTCCACGAACAGATACAGATTTTCCGTATCCTCCCGGGTATGCAGCGTCACACCGTCCGGGATTGTTTCGGCAAATTGGTTATGGATCCCCGCCGCTTGAAGGATCATGCCATAGACCACGTCCAAAAGCGCGCTGTCGTCCCGGCATCCAATATAGTAGGCTGTCCCCTTGCCATAACGGTTCTTTAATACCGCCGGCTTTCCCGCAAAGAAATCTGTGGTATATGTACCCAACACCTGGGCTGTATCTGGGTCGATCAGCTCACAGTAGTCCACCGCCGTATATTCCTGGCCGTCCAGCATAACCGTATTCCGCTCTGATGGATATAGGGTATCTATTTCATTAGCCTGCAGTCCAAAAACCGTTTTTAAGCTGCCGCCTGGGAATCCGCCCAGATAGCACAGATCATTTTCATTGACATATCCTGTCATATAGGTAGCAACAAGGATCCCGCCGTTTTGTACATACTGCCGAAGGTTTTCGATCCCCGCCTCCGAGATCAGATACAGCATGGGCGCGATTACCACCGAATAACTGGAAAGCTCCGCCGTGCTGTTTACAACGTCTACATTCAAACCCCGTTTCCAAAGCTGCCGATAATGATCCTGGCAGGTATCGTTATATTTTTTATCGGCGTTCTGGAAGCCCTGAACTTGCCCCAGCACCCATTTGTTCTCAAATTCAAAAATCATCGCCACATCTGATACCGTCCTGCTGCCCAAAACCCAGTCTAATTTCCCTAACGTTTTACCGACCTCCGCCACATCGTTAAACACTCTTCCGCCCGGCCTGCCGTCATGGCCGATCACGGCGCCATGAAATTTTTCGCAGCCGCCCCGGCCCTTCCGCCACTGGAAATACATCACTGAATCGCTGCCATGGGCTGCAGCCTGTAAAGACGACGCCTTGTGCATACCGGGTTTCTTCAGCTTGCAGTACTCGGCCCAGTTGGTCAGGCTGGGGGTACTTTCGATCAAGATGAAGGGCTTATCCAGCAGGCAGCGGTGCAGATCGTGGGCAAAGGCAATGTCGCTGGCGATTTTGACGTTTCCCTGATCGCTGTGCCACTTTGGATAGGCGTCCCAGGAAATTACGTCCACCGCGTCCCGCATTGTCCAATAATCCAGTTCCTGTTCCGGCCCCATCATGTTCGTCGTGACCGGGATATGCGGCGTGATTTCCCGCAGGGGCTGGATCTCATGGCGCAGGAAATCGGTCGTCTGATCGGTTACAAACCGTTTCCAGTCCAGAAAATGTCCGGCCAAAACATGATCCCCCAAGGCGGAAGGCGATTCGATCTGTGCCCAATCGGTGATCCGATGGCTCCAAAAGCCGGTCCACCATGCCTGGTTCAGCTTTTCCAGGTCATTGTCATACTTCTTCCGCAGCCATTCCCGGAAAGCCGCCTGACAGAGCTCGCAATGGCATTCCCCGCTGTACTCATTGGAAACATGCCACAAGATGATGTTGGGGTTTTTCCCGTACCGCTGGGCCAGCATCCGATTGATCTTTTGCACCTTTTCCCGGTAAACCGGCGATGTAAAGCAATGGTTATGCCGTTCCCTGTAACGCTCCCGCACAAGATCCGCATTGACCCGCAGGGTTTGGGGATATTTTTCCGCCATCCACCGGGGCTTTGCGCCGCTTGGGGTCGCCAATATGATATTAATCCCGTTTTTTGTCAGCTTTTCGATCACCGTATCCATAACGGAAAAATCATATATGCCCTCCGCCGGCTCTAAAAAAG
Source organism: uncultured Clostridia bacterium (assembly GCA_965151315.1). GTDB lineage: Bacteria > Bacillota > Clostridia > UBA1381 > UBA1381 > Avimonoglobus. The sequence goes on along the minus strand of CBCTZG010000016.1, from coordinate 14,165 downwards.
CCCAGGAAAAGATCCCCAGCGATACCGTATTGCAGTTGGCCAGCTTCATATATTCTATGTCCTGGTCCCAGATTTCCGGGGTCGCAAGCCATTGCTCCGGGTTGTAGTCCCCGCCATGCAAAAAATGGTGGAACTTTGTTGCATATTGTTTCACTCGATCACTCCGTCCTATATTTAATATTTAATAGATTATATCATAAAAAAGGAAGCAAGTGAATATAAGCATATTGTGATTCAATATAATTATCCTAACATAAAAAAGCAGAGCTCTGCTCTGCTTTTTCATCATTAGCCTTCCCGCACAAGGATAATCTCTGACCAAGCCCTGTAAGGGTCTTCTGTCCATTTCATAAAAATTCCGATATCCGGGGCACCGTAATAAATGTAAAATTCACCTGCATGTTTCCTTCAATTCTGTTTTTTCCTTCCTACGGTTACAGCCGGCGGTTCTGATCAGGCAATAATCCCTGGGACGCTCCGCGAAGGATATGCCAAACCGCCTCTGCCATCCGCCAGGAAGCTTCCCCATCCCATACGGATTGGCGGTATAAGTTATTGGGGATATCCACCGAGTTTTGCATGATAAAGGCACATACCGATCCTCATTCGTCTCTTTGAATATCCTCCGCAAATACAATTCCGCCGTTTTGCCGCAGGATATCCTGCAGGCGCCGAATATCAATCTCCCGGAGCAGCTTTCCGGTTTGAGCCGCGATCCCGCAGGCTGCGCCGGCGGCATCCCCTTCTACAAAGCACTGCGGCATCACCCGCAGGCTGCCTAAGGCAATATGATCGCAGGATATACACCGGCCGGCCACAATCAGGTTATCTACAGTTTTCGGCAGCAGCGCCCGGTAAGGGATCTGATATTTAAAGCCTTGATGCGGGCGCCGCGTATCCTGATCCATCCCTGCGCCGCTGCAGTTATGAATATCAATGAAGAAGCTGCCGTAGCCGATGCTGTCCGGGAATTCCGCTTCCCGGCGCAAGTCCTCAGCTGTGATCCGGTAAAGGCCTTCGATCCGCCGGCTTTCCCGCGTCCCAATCATAGCCGCGGAATGGCTGTACCATGAATTTTCAAAGCCCGGCAAATATTTTCTGAACACCTCCACTGTATGGTGTCCCTGCCGCCGGCCCTCCATGGTCGCATAGGTCAGATCCTCCGCGTTTGTGGCGTCCACATGGGTGATATGGGTAAAATTGATCCCCATCTGGTCCGGCCGGGTCTTGCAGTACCAAAACCCCATGACCTTTTTCTGAAACGGCTCCATATCACCATTTGCCTGGGCTTCCTCCCAAACGCGTTCTAAGCCATATGTACAGGGCTCTCCATATTTTTCCGCAAAGCCTGTTTCCCGGAATTTTTCAAACTCCTCCATATCCAAGCCGCCGATCTGGAACATCAACGTCATGGGCTGCATCAGGCCGTCGCCTTCCCGGCCTTTTTCAAAGGGTACGCCGGCCTGGGCGGAAACATCCGCGTCACCGGTGGCGTCAACGACATATTTTGCCGCCACAGCCTGTCTTCCGCTTTTGTTTTGGATGATCACATACTGGATTGAACTGCCGTCCATCACCACATCGCTGAACTGCGTATAATACAGCACCTTTACCTTGGGATACTTCTGGATCTCTCTTTCTACCCAAAGCTTCATCCCCTCAACTTCAAAATCCAGGTTGCTGCCGTCATATTCCGCCACGCCATCGGCCAAAAGACCTTGGGCTAACGCGTAGCATGTACCGCCTACCACGCGCTCGTCCTTTCTGCCCCAGGACGCATATGTACAGATATGGCCATGAAGACCGGATGTCGCGATGCCGCCCAGACTATTGGTCTGCTCAACAATCAGCACGCTGAGCCCTGCCTTGGCTGCGGAAAACGCGGCCCCCAGCCCTGCCGGGCCGCCCCCTACAACAATTACGTCAGTTTCATAGCTGACCGGCAGCTGTTCCGTTTTTTGAATTGTTTTCATGCCACTCACTCTCCATATAAAATCATTTATGTTCATTATAGCACAAAGCTTCTTTACAATCTATATTATTTTTAATTTTTTTCATATTTTCTCACGATATGGAAAAACCGCCGGCGCAGCCGGCGGTCTATATCATACAATAAAATCCTTGGGGCGTTCCGCAGTGCGGCCAAAGGCATACAAAACCGCCTCTACTGTCCGCCGGGAGGCTTCCCCGTCTCCGTACGGATTGGCGGCATGGGCCATTTTTTGATAAGCCGCCGGGTCGTCCAGCAGCGCCCGGGCCATACTGACAATGGTATGGCGGTCTACCCCGGCGATTTTGACCGTACCGGCAGCCACAGCCTCCGGCCGCTCGGTTTCCCGGCGCAGGACAAGCACTGGTTTCGCCAGCGCCGGCGCCTCCTCCTGGATGCCGCCGGAATCTGTCAGCACCAGATAGCTCCGGGCCATAGCATTATGCAGCTCGTCCACATTGACCGGCTCAATCAAATGCACCCGGTCCGTCCCGCCTAAGATCCCAAATACCGTTTCCCGGACAGCCGGATTCAAATGCACCGGATAAACCATTTCTACATCCGGATATGCCTCCACAATTTCCTTTAGTGCATAGCAAATATCCTCCAGGGGCTTTCCCAGATTTTCCCGGCGGTGCGCCGTGACTAAAATCACCCGGCGGTTTTTAAAATCTAACTGGTTTAAAAGCGCGGTCTGGAACACATAATCTTCCCGAACTGTGGTTTTCAGCGCGTCAATCACCGTATTGCCGGTAATATAGATGTTTTCCGCTGGGATCCCCTCCCGCAGGAGGTTTTCCCGATTCTGCACCGTAGGCGAAAAATGCAGGTCCGCGATCCGCCCGGTCAGGCAGCGGTTCATTTCCTCCGGGAACGGCGAATATTTGTCATAGGTCCGCAGACCGGCCTCCACATGCCCGACCTTGATCTGGTTATAAAAAGCGGCCAAAGCGCCCACAAAGGTGGTAGAGGTATCGCCGTGTACCAGCACAATGTCCGGCTTAGCCTCCCGCATCACCTGATCCAACCCCTCCAGCACCCGGGTGGTGATCCCGATCAGCGTCTGGCGTTCCTTCATGATATCCAGGTCGTATTCCGGCCGGATCTGGAATATTTCCAAAACCTGATCCAGCATTTCCCGGTGCTGGGCTGTCACGCAGACTACTGGATCGATCTGGGGATATTTTTTCATTTCCAGCGCCAGCGGCGCCATTTTGATAGCCTCCGGCCGGGTGCCGAAAACCGTCATTACCTTAATCTTGTCCATCTTCATCCTCCGGTTTCTGTCCGTCATGTTTTGGTGTCTTTCCCATAATACTTTCGATCAGGATAAAAATCAGCACACAGATCAAGAGCAGGATCGCCCGCAGGGTTCCGCTCTCCGCCAGAATAACCGCCGTAATTCCCAGCACGCCGCTGATGGCGTATAAAATAAACACGGTTTGCTTTTGGGAAAATCCCATATCGATCAGCCGGTGGTGCAGGTGCCCCCGGTCGGCCTTCATGGGGCTCTGCCCCTTGGCGATCCGCCGGATCATGGCAAATGACGCGTCGAACAGCGGCAGCCCCAGGATCAGCAGGGGTACGGCAAAGGAAATCACCGCGTAGCTTTTGAACATACCCTGGATCGACAGCGTCGCCAAAATAAAGCCTAAGAATGTCGACCCGGTATCCCCCATAAAAATCTTGGCCGGGTTAAAGTTATAAGGCAGAAATCCAAAACAGGCGCCCATCAGGGCGATCCCAATGATCGCCACCGAATATTCCCCTACCCGCACGGCAATAAACACCAGGCTTACCGACATAATGGCGGAAACGCCTGCGGCCAGTCCGTCCAAACCGTCAATAAAATTCACCGCGTTGGTGATGAACACGATCCAGATCAGCGTAGCTGTAATGGACAGCCATTCCGGCAGGATCCAGTACACGTTTTCTGAGAAAATATTCGGATTCGTGAAAACCTCAATCCGCAGATCGCCGCCAATGATCACCACCAAAGCGGCAATAATCTGCACTAAAAATTTGGGCAGTGCTTTGAGCGTTTTCACATCATCAATTACGCCCATGACCGCGATGATTACCGCGCCGGCCAGCATGGCAATATTCTGCCGGGAGGGCTGGCCAAAGCACAAAACCGACACCATAAACCCGAAAATAATCGCCAATCCGCCGATCCTGGGGATGGGCCGCTTGTGCATCCGCCGGTTATCCTTGGGAATATCCACCGCCTTGATTTTGAATGCCAGCCGGCGGACAAGCGGGGTTGTGGCAAAGCTAAAAACAAACGCAATAATAAACGCAAAAATCAAAAACAGCGTTTCCTGTGTATTCATAAATATTTTCAAGCCTTTCTTTACTTAGTCCATGACAAAGCCAACTTTTTTATAGACCTTTTTCAGCGTCCGGGCAGCCATCCGATCTGCCTGCCGGGCGCCTTTTTTGCAAATATCCATTAGGTACGCCTTGTCCCCGGAAAGCTGGTCATACCGTTCCCGGATGGGCCGGATATGCTCTACCACCGCCTCGGCTACATCCGCTTTAAAATCCCCGTAACCCTTTCCTTGATAGTCTGATACGATTTTTTCAATTGGATTCCCCGTCACGGCGGACATAATTGTCAACAGGTTGTTCACGCCGGCCTTGGCTTCATCGTTCTCCCGGTATTCAATGACACCCTCGCTGTCTGTAACTGCGCTCTTGATCTTCTTTGCGATCGCAGTAAAATCATCCAGCATGGAAATATAGGCCTTTGGGTTTTCATCAGACTTGGACATTTTCTTGGTCGGCTCCGTCAGGCTCATGACCTTGGCCCCTGATTTCGGCAGAAAGCCTTCCGGAACCTTAAATACATCCCCGTAAAGCGCGTTAAACCGCTGGGCAATATCTCGAGTGATTTCAATATGCTGCATCTGATCCTTCCCCACCGGCACCAGATCCGCCTGGTACAGCAGGATATCCGCCGCCATCAGCACCGGATAGGTAAACAGGCCGCTGTTGATATTATCCGCGTGCTTTGCCGCCTTATCCTTGAACTGGGTCATTCGGGAAAGCTCGCCCATATAAGTATAGCATCCCAAAACCCAGGACAGCTGCGCGTGGGCCGGCACCTGGGACTGGATAAACAAAAGGCTCTTTTCCGGGTCAATGCCGCATGCCATATACAGCTTCAAAAGATCCAGCGTCCGCTTCCGCAGCTGAGCAGGCTCCTGCCGGACGGTAATGGTATGCATATCCATCATCGCGTAACAGCAATAATAATCATCCTGGAGGGTCACCCAGTTTTTAATAGCCCCCAGATAATTTCCTAACGTGATATTCCCCGAAGGCTGCACCCCGGAAAAAATGATTTTTTTCTCTTCCATGTTCTATACTCCTTTTAGCCCAGCATCGCCGCGAGCACCCGGCCGATGGTTTCGATTCCCGCCCTAATCTTCTCTTTCGGCATGGTGGAATAATTCAGCCGGAACTGGTTCGACGGCGCTTGGGCGTCTGTGGCGAAGCTGTTTCCAGTCACAAACGCTACTTTTTCTTTTAAGCAGGCTGCCAAAACGGCGTTGGCGTCTGTTCCTTCCGGCATTGTACACCAGATAAACAGCCCGCCCTGAGGCCGGGTATACGTCACAGACTTGGGGAAATACTGATCCATACATTCCAGCATATACGCGCATTTTTCCCCGTACAGCTTTCTTGACTTCTCGATATACGTTTCAATATCGTATTTTTTCAGGAACTCATACGCCATCATCTGGGTCAGGACTGGGGTATGTACGTCGTTGGCCTGCTTGGCCACCTCAATCCTGCCGGAAAATTCCGCGTTAGCCACTGTGTATCCCAGCCGCAGGCCGGGAGACAGGATTTTCGAAAAGGAGCCCACATAGATGACCCGGCCGTTTGTGTCCATTGATTTGATCGTCGGTACGTCTTCCCCGGCGAACCGCAGGTCACCGTACGGGTTATCCTCCAAAATGATAACATCATACTGCTCGGCCAAGGCCAGAAGCTGCTTCCGCTTGTCCAGGCTCATGGTAATTCCGGATGGATTCTGGAAGGTGGGGATTGTGTAGATCAGCTTGACCTTGTTGTTTTTCAAAACTTCCTCCAGCTTTTCCATGTCCATGCCGTCTTCTTCCATAGGTACGCCGATCAAATTTGCCTGATACCCCCGCATGGAATTTAGCGTCCCTACAAAGGTCGGGGCCTCCACAACCACGTCTTCCCCTTCGTTGACCAGCACCTTTACCGCCAGGTCGATCCCCTGCTGGGCGCCGGTGGTAATGATGATTTTGTCCGCCGGGCCCATGGAGTTGACTTTGCGCACCCGCTTTTCCACCATTTCCTTGAAAGGCCCGTAGCCGTCTGTCGTCCCATAAGCCAGCGCGCCGGCGGGATTGGTCATCAGGATTTTCCCTGCGATTTTGGAAAGCTCCTCACCGGGAAACAATTCCGGCGCCGGAGACCCGCCGGCCAAAGAAATCACCGCCGGATCCGCCATCAGCTTAAACATTTCCCGGATCGCAGACGCCTTTAAGGGCTTGATCCGTTCTGATAAATATTTCGTATTTTCTTCCACTGTCATTCTCTCCTTATCGATTTACCTTTGCCCAGGAATCCTTCAGGGCCACTGTCCGATTAAATACCAGACGGGCCGGGGTACTGTCGGGATCCACGCAGAAATATCCCATCCGCAGGAACTGGAAACTGTCCCCCGGCTTTACGCCCTGTAACGTGCTTTCAATCTTACAATTCTGTAAAACCTCTGCCGACGCCGGATTCAGGTTTTCTAAAAAGCTTCCCACCTTACTTTCATCCGATGGGTTTTCCACAGTAAACAGCCGGTCATACAGGCGGATTTCCCCGTTGATTGCATGCTCTGCGCTGACCCAGTGGATGGTACCCTTTACCTTCCGGCCATCCGGCGATTGTCCGCCCTTTGTCTGGGGATCATAAGTACAGTGTACCACAGTCACCTTACCGTCTTCGTCCTTTTCGCAGCCGGTACAGGTGACATAATACGCGCTTTTCAGCCGTACCTCCCGCCCCGGCGAAAGCCGGAAATACTTTTTCGGCGGCTCCTCCATAAAGTCCTCCGCCTCGATATACAGTTCCCGGGAAAACTCAATTTTCCGGGTACCGGCCGCCGGGTTTTCCGGGTTATTTTCCACTTCAATTTCTTCAACTCGTCCCGCCGGATAATTATCAATGATCAGTTTGATCGGCCGCAGGACAGCCATAGCCCGGGGCGCCTTTTGGTTCAGATCCTCCCGGACACAGTGCTCCAAAAGCCCAAACTCAATCACACTGTTGGCCTTCGCGACCCCGATCCGGTCGCAAAAATCCCGGATCGCCGCCGGCGTATAGCCCCGCCGGCGCATGCCGCACAGCGTCCCCATCCGGGGATCGTCCCAGCCGGACACAATGCCGTCCTGTACCAGCTTTAGACATTTACGCTTACTGGTCAGGGTATAATTTAAATTCATCCGGGCAAACTCAATCTGCCGGGACGGATGCGCATAGCCCAGCTCCCGCAAGAACCAGTCGTATAAAGGCCGGTGATCCTCAAATTCCAGGGAGCACAGCGAATGGGTCACACCCTCTACCGTATCGGAAATTGGATGGGCGAAATCATACATAGGATATACGCACCACTTGTCTCCCGTCCGGTGATGGGCTGCGTGAAGGATGCGGTAAATCACCGGGTCCCGCATATTCAAGTTACTGGAGGCCATGTCGATTTTGGCCCGGAGGACCCGTTCCCCATTGGCAAACTCGCCTTTGGTCATCCGCGCGAACAAATCCAGATTTTCTTCAATGCTTCTGTCCCGGTACGGGCTGTTTTTGCCTGGTTCCTTCAAAGTACCGCGGTATTCCCGGATCTCGTCAGCCGACAGATCGTCCACATAGGCCTTCCCCATTTTGATCAGGCGGACAGCCGCGTCATAGATTTCGTCAAAGTAGTCCGAAGCGTACAACAGCTGATCCCATTGGAAGCCCAGCCATCGGATGTCTTCCATAATCGCGTCCACATACTCCGTGTCCTCCTTCGTGGGATTGGTATCGTCCAGGCGGAGGTTGCATGTGCCCGCATACTTTTTCGCCGTGCCGAAATTGATGCAGATCGCCTTAGCATGGCCAATATGCAAATATCCGTTGGGCTCCGGCGGGAAACGGGTCTGCACATGGTCATACACACCCTCCGCCAAATCCCGGTTAATCGCTTCATGAATAAAATTTGTACTGCTGCTTTCCTGATTTTCCGTGCTGTTATTTTCAATATCCTGCATTCATTGTTCCATCCTTTCCCCGTGTTTTACGCATTTTCCAGCATAGCAATGGCCTGATCCAGCCGCCGCATAACCGTTTCTTCCCCCAGCGCCTGTAGGATCTGGTATAAATCCGGTGTATTCCGCCGGCCAGTGACCGCTACTCGGATCACTGTGCTCACGTCCCCAACGTGCCCCTTAAATGCCTCTGGATCCTTTTTATACAGCTTCGGCGCCTTGGCGTATCCCAGCGCCTCACTCATCTCCCGGATCCGGGGGAACCAGTCCTCCTGGGTATCCGTATGCCGATATACCGTTTTGTAGGTCTTTAAAATTTCCGCCATGTCCGCGCTGGATAGATTTTCCGGATACGCGAATTCCGCGGGGTCTTCATAAAAATACGCCGTATATTCAACGGTGTCTTCCCATTTCGCGATATCCTTTCTGGGCTTCTCATTGCCTCGTTCAATGCCAAATATCCGTCTCGTGTAGGCCGGATCCGCTGTAATCTTCGAGCAGAAATCCGGCGCGTATTCCGCCGCCCAGGCGGTTACCGCCTCATAAACCGCGTCAGCGTTCAGCTTAGAAATATATGTTTTGCTGATGTCCGTCAGCTTCATCAAATCAAATAAAGCGCCGGCCTTGCTCATGTGGGCAAAGGAAAAATCAAAGGCGTCCATGGGTGCGTCCGGATTGGCAAGCCGCCATTCCTCATAGTTCGAATTGGCGATGGTCAGAAGATATTCCAATACGGCTCCGTTAGGATAGCCCACCTCGTGATAATAGTCCACCGCCGCCTCCGGATCCTTCCGCTTGGAAAGCTTCCGTTTACCGCCGGTTTCCGCGTCCTCCTTCATGATCGGAGAAATATGGCAATACCGCGGCCGGGCAAAGCCCAGCAGATCAAACAGCTGCAAATGGACGGGGGCGGAGGAGATCCATTCGTCCCCCCGAATTACATCCGTAGTGCCCATCAGATGGTCGTCCACCGCGTGGGCAAAATGATATGTGGGGATCCCGTCCGTTTTTAGCAGCACGACATCCTGTACATTCTCCGGCATCTCGATTTTTCCTTTGATGCCGTCGTCAAACGCGATCCGCCGATTAGGATCCCCCGGTGATTTCAGCCGCACTACATATGGCTCGCCGTTTCCGATCCTCTCCTGGATTTCCTCCATGGTCAGCGTCCTGCACTTGGCAAATTCTCCGTAATACCCCGGCGTCAGCTTCTGGGCCTCCTGCTGTTCCCGGATGCTGCCCAGCTCCTCGGCGGAGCAGAAGCAGGGGTACGCAAGCCCGCGCTCTACAAGGGATTTGCAGTAGACCTGATAGATTTCTTTGCGCTGGCTCTGGATATAAGGGCCATACGCCCCCTGGGATTCTGTCTCCGACAGCATCCCCTCATCAATCCGAATCCCAAAGTTCTGGATCCCCCGGACAATGCCGGATATCCCGTTTTCTACCTCTCTTTTTTTGTCTGTGTCTTCAATTCGGAGAAAGAACACGCCGCCTGTGGTGTGGGCCGCCCGCTCCGCCACAAACGCCGCAAACAGCCCGCCGATATGTAAAAATCCGGTTGGGCTGGGGGCAAACCGGGTCACCACGGCGCCCGGCGCCAGATCCCGTTTGGGATACCTTTTTTCTATATCCGCCGGCGTGTCCGCAATATTTGGAAAAAGCAATTCCGCAAGCCTCTGATTATCCATTCTTTTGTTTCCTTTCCGTGTTATGCCGAATCAGGCATAGAATTACAGCAATATACACTATTATACCTTTTTTAGGCAACAATATCAATATTTTTTCTAAATTTTATGAAAAATAAAAACGCATACGGTTTTCCGCATACGTTTCAGCCGGAGCGGGGCAGGATTTTGCCGTCCCGGGCGTAATAATACCAAACGCCAAACAAATCCGCCAACCCCCAGCCTATGGGCACCGCCCACCATACGCCCAAAATGCCTACGCCCGGCAAAGCGGAGAGACCGTATGCCAGCGCCACCCGGCTTCCCAGGGAAAGCACTGTTAAAACCACCGACATCCCCGGCCGACCGATCCCCCGGTAAAAGCCATACAGCAGAAATAGAATACCGATCCCCGCGTAAAATGCTCCCTCAATGTGCAGATACTGTACGCCGATCCGGATGATCTCCGTTTCTTCCGGCTTTACAAACAGCAGCATGAATGGCTTTGCCAGCCCGCAGACGCAGGCAGACGCCGCGATACAGAATATCACCGACATCAGCAGGGCTGTTTTGCTCCCCCGGCGGATCCGCGCAAATTTCCCGGCGCCATAATTCTGCGCGGTAAAGGTAGAAAATGCGTTTCCAAAATCCTGGGCCGGCATATAAGCAAAGGCGTCAATCTTCACCACTGCTGCAAACGCGGCGCTGGCGGCAAACCCAAAGCTATTTACCAGACCCTGCACCATTAAAATCCCAAAATTCATAATGGACTGCTGCACCGCCGTCAAAGCGGAATTGCTGAGCAACAGACCCAACAGCCGGCGGTCATAGCGCAAATGCCGCTTTTGGGGGCAAAGCGCCCGGCACCGCCAGAAAAAATATACTGTCATATTCACCGCTGACAAGGCCTGCGCAATCACAGTGGCCCAAGCGGCGCCGGCAACACCCATATTGCAGAACAGGATGAAGACAAGGTCCAGCACAATATTGACCGCGGCGGAAATTCCCAGAAAAACCAGGGCCGCTGTGGTATTACCCACGCTCCGTAAAACGGCGGCAAAAAAATTGTACAAAAAGACCGCCGTAATCCCTACAAAAATAATCCGCAGATATTCCCGCGTTTCCTCCGCCGCCTCCGGCGGGATTCGCATCCATACAATCAGCTTATCCAGCAGCAAAAACGCCAGCAGGTTAATCAGCACGGAAACCGCCAGAATCAAAACAAACGCATTGGCGATACTGCACCGGAAATCATCTTCCCGCCGGGCGCCAAACAGCTGCGCCAGCACTACGCCGCTGCCCATACAAAGGCCTAAAATCACCGAGGTCAACAGCACCATCAAGGCGTACGACGAGCCTACGGCGGCCAGTGCCGAAGGCCCAATCGTCTTCCCTACAATCAGCGTATCCGCCACGTTGTAAACCTGCTGCAGCAAATTGCCGCATATTAAGGGCAGGCTAAATGTCAGCAAGGATTTGCCGATCCTGCCTTCTGTTAAATTCTGATTCACACAGCTCCCCCTTTGATTACGGTTTCGAAATGTCCGCTTTCATTCCCGCCCATTACTGCCGCAGCCGAAAGGTCTTCGGTGCCAGCCGATAAACCAATATACAAGCGATGACGCAGTACAGCAGGCAGAACACGATCGTCATCCCGCCGAATACAAGGGTATTCAATCGCAGCCTCATAATATAAAAGCTTACCAGGTACGTGGCAGTCATTACAATCTGGTACGTCGCGTTTTTCATCTCCGTAGCGGCATTATAGGGCTGCATCAAATAGTAGATCGTGAGATAATGCACCGAAAAAAAGATACTCATGCATAGGATCGAAACCAGCAGTACCCCATAATTCACCGGATTGTCCGTTCCGCCGGAGGCCCACAGCAGCAGCGCCAACCCCCCGCCAATGACCGCTGCCGGCAGCAGATTGATTTTAATGATCTCCCGAAGCCGGATCCGAAACAGCCGCAGGACTTGCCCTGGCCGCTTATAAAACGGATACGTCAGAAGGCTGTGATCGCAGTTCATAAACAGCGCTTTTGTAAATCCAGTTCCCCGATTGATCGCATACATGATAAATACAAAATACGGCAGAAAATTCATCAACAGTTCGTTGGTTTTCTCCCGGAACGCCGGCGCAAGCTGGAAAATCACCAGTATCACGGCAATCAAGCCAAGGCACACGGCTGTAATCAGCTGGGACGCCTTCCATAGGATCGTTTTATGGCGCTTGATAAACAGCTCGTTCAAATATTCAAGGCCCGTTTTTTGGCTGGTGATCCCAGCGTCCCCAGAGATCAGCTTTCTGTTTGCCCGCAAATCCCGCTGCGACACCGTATCAATTTGATTTACCGCGTCCGCCAGGATCTTCTGGTACATTTCCCGGTAATGGCCAAAGGCCAGTATTTTCCGCAGTGCCAGCAGGCCGCTCAGGATCGCCAGCGCCATAAACCCAACGCAAACAGGCACAGGCAGGACGAAACCGGCGGCGGGCAAACCATAGGCGGCCGCCAGTAAAACGGCGACGATCAGCCAGACCAGCTTGTCCATCCGGTTTTCATTTTTGATCTTTCTGTGCTTTTCATAGTCCCAAAGCGCATATACCGCCACCGTCAGTTTCAAGCCCGCCGCGAAAAACGGGATCAGCACGCAGACCCACAGCGGTACGCCGCAGACCCTGCCGAACAGCAGCCCAAAAATGAAAAATCCCACCAACAGCTTGAGGATTGCGTATCCATAATTGACCAGTGTATAGCTTTTGGCGTCCATCCGCATGGAGACCATCGCGTAATATTTGTCTTTTGTGGGATTGAACATGTAGGTGTTGAGCAACGCGCCGATGATTGTCAAGAAAAACAGGATATGCAGAAAAGCGCGTTCCCTGGGTACCGCCCCGTAAAGAACCGACATGCCGGCAAGCATGACCGCGAAATAAAGCAGCTTTCCGACAAAGGCGGAGCCAATCTCCCATAACACGGCGATCACATTCGCAAATATCTTGAGCCCCTGCGCCCGATACAGCGTTTCCGGCAGGATCCGTTTAATCAGCGGGATCTGCTTCAGCGCATACAGGATGCTATTGACCCGATATGTATTTTTTAGGGTAAATGAAAGCTTAAACGTCTTACCCATTTGCCTCCTCCTTTAGCGCCGCGATGATCTTATCCTTAAACTCCCGGCTGTCCAGGTCACTCTTATCTATCGTTTCCAGCTCGCCATGATTCAGCAGTACGATCTCATCACACAAGTCCAGAGCAAGATCCAAAATATGTGTCGAAAAAATAGTAATGCGGCCTGTTTTTAAAGACCGCAAAACCTGTTTCATTTCCTCCGCCACAACCACATCCAGCGAAGTCAGCGGCTCGTCTAGCAGCATCAGCTTCGGCTGGGCGATCATATTGGCCAGCATCTGCATTTTATTTTTCATGCCATGGGAATAATCTTTTAACAACTTGTCCCGGTCCTCCCGGGCAATATGCATCTCATCAAAATACGCATCGATAGGTTTTGGCGCTTTTACCGTCTTTTCATTGATGTCCAGAAAAAACTTTAAAAATTCCCGCCCGGTTAGGAATTCCGGCACCGTGGGCGTAGACAAAACATATCCCACATCCTCCGCCCGCAGCGGGCTGCGGCTTCCGTTTTCCTCTATATAAAAATCGCCTTCATCTATGTCAATATCCCGATTCAGGCAATTGAAAAGCGTCGTCTTTCCCGCGCCGTTCCGGCCTAAAAGCCCATAAATCTTGCCGCTCTCGAAGGTAAAGTCAACATCCCGCAAAACTTCCTTCTTTTCAAACCGTTTCGCCAAATGCGCAATGACTAATCTCATATGCCGATTCCTCCATTTTCAGTATCGCTTTATTGTATCATATTCCTATATAAAAATCAATCTGTTATTCTGTTATTTTGATAATCTGTTTTACCAATTGTAGGTTTGTCAATGCTGTGTTACAAAATCAAATAAATTCCCGTATTCTTTTTTTGCCGACATATTTTGTTATGCATTTACGCATAATAAAATATGCCGCGATGTAACACATCTATATGCAAACCCACATAATAGAATTAAAATTTTTTAACAAAACTGTTGACAAATACAACCAGCTTTGCTATAATAGTTTAGGTCAGCCGGTAATTGCCGGCGGGAGATGTGTGCGGGTGTAGTTCAATGGTAGAATCCCAGCCTTCCAAGCTGGTCGTGTGGGTTCGATTCCCATCACCCGCTCC